>NZ_JAAYXO010000014.1 GCF_012515855.1 Gordonia sp. (in: high G+C Gram-positive bacteria) | reverse complement strand
CCGGGAGGGGCACCGAACAGACGCGACGCGGTGAAGCGGTCGTGGAACTCGCCCATGTCGATCTGGATGAGTGCGTCGTCCTCGCCGAACAGGAAGTTCGCGAGCGCCTTCGACAGCTCGGTCTTACCGACGCCCGACGGCCCGGCGAAGATGAACGAGCCCGAGGGACGCTTCGGGTCCTTGAGCCCGGCACGCGTACGACGGATGGCACGCGAGACCGCGGACACGGCGTCGCGCTGACCGATGATCCGCTTGTGGAGCTCGTCCTCCATGCGGAGCAGACGGGTGGTCTCCTCCTCGGTGAGCTTGAAGACCGGGATGCCGGTCCAGTTGCCCAGGACCTCGGCGATCTGCTCGTCGTCGACCTCGGCCACGACGTCGAGGTCACCGGCGCGCCACTGCTTCTCACGCTCGGCGCGCTCGCCGACCAGCTGCTTCTCCTTGTCGCGGAGGCTGGCCGCCTTCTCGAAGTCCTGCGCGTCGATCGCCGACTCCTTCTCCTTGCGCGCGTCGGCGATGCGATCGTCGAACTCGCGCAGGTCTGGCGGGGCGGTCATCCGACGGATGCGCATGCGGGCACCGGCCTCGTCGATGAGGTCGATGGCCTTGTCGGGCAGGAAGCGGTCGTTGATGTAGCGGTCCGCCAGGGTGGCCGCCGCAGCGAGGGCACCGTCGGTGATCGACACCTTGTGGTGCTGCTCGTAACGGTCGCGGAGGCCCTTGAGGATCTCGATGGTGTGGGCCACCGACGGCTCCCCGACGTAGACCTGCTGGAAGCGGCGCTCCAGAGCGGCGTCCTTCTCGATGTACTTGCGGTACTCGTCGAGCGTGGTGGCGCCGATCGTCTGCAACTCGCCGCGAGCCAGCTTCGGCTTCAGGATGCTGGCGGCGTCGATCGCGCCCTCGGCGGCACCCGCACCGACCAGCTGATGCAGCTCGTCGATGAACAGGATGATGTCGCCTCGGGTGTTGATCTCCTTGAGGACCTTCTTGAGGCGCTCTTCGAAGTCACCGCGGTAGCGGCTGCCTGCCACCAGCGACCCGAGGTCGAGGGTGTAGAGCTGCTTGTCCTTGAGCGTCTCCGGGACGTCGCCCGCGACGATCGCCTGCGCCAGGCCCTCGACGACGGCGGTCTTGCCGACGCCGGGCTCGCCGATCAGCACCGGGTTATTCTTGGTGCGGCGCGAGAGGACCTGCATGATCCGCTCGACTTCCTTCTCACGGCCGATGACGGGGTCGAGTTTGCCCTCGCTCGCGGCCGTGGTCAGGTTGCGACCGAACTGATCCAGGACCAGGGAGGTCGACGGCGTGCCCGAATCGGACGAGCGCGCGCCGGTGCCCGCCTCGGCGGGCTCCTTGCCCTGGTAGCCGGACAACAGCTGGATGACCTGCTGGCGGACCTTGTTCAGGTCGGCGCCCAGCTTCACCAGCACCTGAGCTGCGACGCCTTCGCCCTCGCGGATCAGGCCGAGCAGGATGTGCTCGGTGCCGATGTAGTTGTGGCCCAGCTGCAGCGCTTCGCGCAGGCTGAGCTCAAGCACCTTCTTGGCACGCGGGGTGAAGGGGATGTGACCGGACGGGGCCTGCTGGCCCTGACCGATGATCTCCTCCACCTGACTGCGGACCGCCTCCAACGAGATGCCGAGCGACTCGAGCGCCTTGGCGGCGACTCCTTCACCCTCGTGGATCAGGCCCAGGAGGATGTGCTCGGTACCGATGTAGTTGTGGTTGAGCATCCGCGCTTCTTCCTGCGCCAGGACGACAACCCGGCGTGCGCGGTCGGTGAACCGTTCGAACATTGTTCTCCCTCTATAGCTTGCGCCCCGGCCGCTGCCACATCTGTGACGAACTTGGCGACCAGCCCTACCTCCACTGTAGTGGTCGCGGAAGTAGTCGCTGCGGTTACGCCCAGCCTCGGGCGAGGGCCCTGGTCTGCGACGGGGTTCTACGGTTGATAACGCCGCGCTCAAGGGCAATGTTCCCGACCCTGTACGCCCTGAGCGAACGCTGGTCAAGAGCCGTGATTGACTGATCACATGTCGTTCCGCGCCTCCACCAACCGCCGACCGTTCGGGATGGCCGCCGTCGCCGCCTTCGGGTCCCTCGCGCTGGTCATCACCGCGGGCATCGTCCTGTCGGGCACCCCGGACGAGCGAACCGGCTCGGCAGCGCTCGGCGTGATCGAGACCTATTCGTCCGAGCCGACGGAGGCGTGGACGCTCGACGAGACCTCACTTCCCGGCGCGGGCGGCAACGGCTCCATCTCGGTCACTGCCACCGACGGCACCGACTGGCTGGTGGCGTACAGCGCGGGCATCAAACGCAGCTTCATGCTGATCGATTCCCGGTCCGGGCGTCCGCAGTGGGACGCCCCGATCAACGCGGGCTTCGGCGACTGCAGCATCAACGACCAGCGTCAGATCGGATGCGCGGTCCGGCTCCGGATCAGCGGCCCGGAGAACGGCTTCTATCTCGCCGACCGCGACAGCGGGGACCTGACCCGGACCGCCGACGGCGGCGAGACGGCGACGGTGCTCGGCCTCGGCCCCAACTTCGTCCACGTGAACCAGTCGGGTTACCAGGTCAGCATGCGGTCGGCCGCAGGCAAGACCCTGTGGAGTCGCACCTTCGCCGGCGCCGCGAAAGTCCGGTCGGCCCGCAGCGCCCTGATCATCGAGACCTCCGACGGCGCGAGCTTCGTCGTCGATCCGCGGACGGGCTCCGACCGGGTCGCCTGCGCGCAGTGCACCGTCGACGAGTTCGCCACCGGACTCACCGTGACGACGACCAAGAGCGGCAGCGAATCAGTCGAGTTCTATCCCTTCACCACCTCGAGCGTCGTTGAGGAGCCGTCGGGTAGGGCCGACAGGGCCCGCGTAGTCCGCGGACCGTCGACCTACCCGGTGATCGCCCCGGCCGGCGAGGGCTCGTCACTGGCGGGCGCCGGCCGCTACGAGATCATCGACCCCGGCACCGGCGAGGCCCTGTGGAACATCGCCGACCCGGAACTGTCGAAGGCCAATGCCCGTCCCTGCGGCACGGTGATCTCGGTGGCCCGCAAGGACCGCTCGCGCGTGTTCTTCACCCTGTCCGACGGGACGCGCCGAGGCTCCATGCCGCCGCCGGCACTCGACCAGCCCGATGCGAACCTCGACGCCGCCACCTGTCTCGGCGCGTCGGACGACGTCGCCGTCTTCGCCAATCCCAACCAGCTGACCGCGTACGACATCAACACCGGACAGCTGCGCTGGACCCGCACCCTGCTGGGCACCGCCGAGGACGTCGACGGTCAGATCGTCCTGCGCCAGGGGTCCACGCTGAGCAAGCTCGGGGCCAACTGAGCGACGTCCCTCGCAGGTCGCGGACTGTGCCCGTCAGCGGGCGTCGAACTCCTCGCGAAGCTCTTCGACGACGGGGAGTTGGCCTTCCACCAAATCGATGAGCTCGGCCAGTCGCGGCGCGACTTCTCGACCCATCTCGGTGAGCGAATACTCCACTCGCGGGGGGATGGCCTGCAGCATCTCGCGATGCACGTATCCGTCGCGTTCCAGCGACTGGAGCGTCACCGACAGCATCCGCTCGCTCACGCCGTCTACCCGGCGCCGGAGCGCATTGAAGCGAAGTTCGCCGTCGAGCAGCGCCACCAGTGCCAGCAGCCCCCACCGACTGGTGACGTTCTGCAGCACTTCGCGCGACGAGCAGTGACGGGAGAAGACGTCGGCCTCCAAGGTGGGGTCGACGGATGCGGGGTCGAACCCGTCCCGCAACTGCTCTTCTGACATAACGCCCACTGTACTCCCCTCCTACCACTGTGCTTACCGCCACCATTGCACATTACTTTTAGTAAGTGCATGATGTTTAGGAACCTCACTACGAGGCATCAAGCGGCCGCGGGTCGACCGCATCGACGAAGGGAAAGAACATGACGACGTATGCGGTGACAGGGGCGACCGGCGGCCTCGGCGGAGCAGCCGTGACCGCCCTGATCGCCCGGGGCGTCGCTCCGGCCGACATCGTGGCCGTGGTGCGCGACCGAGCGAAGGCCGGCGCACTGGTCGACGCGGGCGTCGACGTCCGAGTGGCCGACTACGCGGACCCCACTGCGCTCCGCGCGGCCCTGAGCGGCGTCGACAAACTGCTGCTGGTCTCCGGCTCCGAGGTCGGGCAGCGCCTCCCCCAGCACACGAACGTGATCGACGCGGCCAAGGCCGCGGGCGTCGGCCTGATCGCCTACACCAGCATTCTGCGGGCAGACCGCTCGCCGCTCGCGCTGGCTCGAGAGCATCGCGCCACCGAACAGTTGCTCGCCGACAGCGAGATCCCCACCGTCCTCCTGCGGAACGGCTGGTACTCCGAGAACTACGCCGAGTCACTGGCGCCCGCGGTCGCGACCGGCGTCTTCGCAGGCAGCGCAGGCAACGGTGTGGTGGCGCCCGCAGCGCGGGCCGACTACGCCGACGCCGCAGCCGCGGCACTGCTGACCGCATCCGCGGGCTCGGTGTTCGAGCTCGCGGGCAGCGAGCACCTGAGTTACGCGGACATCGCCGCGACTTTCGCCGAGGTCAGCGGCCGGCCTGTCGCGTACCAGGATCTGGCCGAGGCCGATTACACCGCGGCACTCGTCGACGCCGGCGTCCCGGCCGCGTTCGCGGCAGTGCTCGCCGACTCCGACGCCGGCGCGGGTAACGGCGCGCTCGACTCCACGTCGACCGCCCTGGCCGACCTGCGCGGCACTCCGGGCACGCCGTTCGCCGAGGTGATCGCGGCCGCGCTCAGCTGAGCGCTATCTGCGAAGGAAGGCCGCGAGTGCGGCCGAGTACATCGGCACGTCGTCGACGCCCATCAGTTCGCGGCAGCTGTGCATCGCGAGCTGGGGTGCACCGACGTCGACGGTCAGCAGGCCGGTGCGGGTGGCGGTCAGCGGGCCGATGGTCGACCCGCACGGCAGGTCGGCGCGGTGGATGTACCGCTGCAGCGGTACATCCGCGTCGCGGCAGGCGAGCGCGAACTCCGCCTCGCCGATCGCGTCGGAGGCGTAGCGCAGATTCTGGTTCACCTTGAGCACCGGGCCGCCGTTCACCACGATGCGATGCGACGGCTCGTGCCGGTCCGGATAGTTCGGGTGCGTCGCGTGCGCCATGTCGCCGGACACGCAGACACTGGCGGCCATCGCGCGCAGGAAGTCGTCGCGGCCACCGCCGGTCGCGGCGACGATCCGCTCGCACACCGTCACGAGGAAGTCCGACGACGCTCCGCGCTCGGAGCCGGAGCCGACCTCTTCGTGGTCGAACAGCGCGAGCATCGCGACGGCGTCCGTCGGCTCGGCGTCGAGCAGCGCCCGCAGACCCGCGTAGCACGTCCCCTGATTGTCGAGTCGGGGCGCGCTGAGCAGGTCGCGGTCAGCGCCGATGACGGCCGACGGCGCCACGTCGTGCGTCATCAGCTCCCAGCCGAGCACCTCGTCCGGGTCGATGCCCGCCCGCTCGGCGACGTAAGCGAGCAGCGGCTGCGCCTCGCCGACGCCGCGGATCGCGTCGACGTGACGCTGCGGGTCGAGGCTGACGCCCTTGCGATCCTCGGACAGATGAATGGCCAGCTGCGGCACGCGCAGGATGGGCTCGTCGATGTTGACCAGCATGTGGGCCACGCGCCCCTGGTCGTCGTAGGCCAGGCGGCCCGACAGCCCGAGATCGCGGTCGAGCCACGAATTGAGCCAGGCGCCGCCGTACGGTTCCAGCGCGACCGTCGCGAGACCGGCACTGGTTCGGTCGGGGTTCTGCTTCACGCGCAGGTTGGGACTGTCGGTGTGACCGCCGACGATCCGGAAGCGCGGAATGCCAGGCTTCGGGCGCGCGCTGGCCGCCTCGGCGTTCCAGGCGATGAGCGAGCCGCCGCGGACCACATAGTGACGCCCGATGGCTACGGAGAAGTCGGCCCACGAATCCGTCTCCGACAACCGCGAGTAACCCGCGGCGTCGAGGGCTGCGGCTACCGTCGCGCAGACGTGAAACGGCGACGGCGAGGCGTCGATGAACTCACCGAGCCCCGCCGCCGTTGCCGAAGTCTTCGCCGTCATCAGACTGATGCGAGCACCGCGTCCAGTGCCGAGTAGAACAGCCCGAGGCCGTCGTCGCTCGGACCGGTGAGCGCGCCGATCGCGTGCTCCGGGTGCGGCATGAGGCCGACCACGCGACCGTTGGCGCTGGAGATTCCCGCGATGTCGAGAGCGGAACCGTTCGGGTTGCCGCCGGCGTAGGTGAAGGCGATGCGACCCTCGCCCTTGAGCTCTTCCAGCTGACGCTGCGAGGCGACGTAGCGACCCTCACCCGACTTCAGCGGGATCAGGATCTCGGCGCCGACCTCGTACCGCGAGGTCCACGCGGTGGTGTTCGACTCCACGCGCAGCCACTCGTCGCGGCAGATGAAGTGCAGCCCCTCATTGCGGGTCAGCGCGCCGGGCAGCAGGCCGGCTTCGCAGAGGATCTGGAAGCCGTTGCAGATGCCGAGGACGGGCATGCCGCGCTCGGCCGCCGCGACGACCTCGCCCATGACGGGAGCGAACCGCGCGATGGCACCGCACCGCAGGTAGTCGCCGTACGAGAAGCCGCCGGGGACCACCACGGCGTCGACGTCCTTGAGGTCGGCGTCGCCGTGCCACAGGCTGACGGCTTCGCCGCCCGCGGCGTTGACCGCGCGGGCCGCGTCGGCGTCGTCGAGCGTGCCGGGGAAGGTGATGACTCCGATACGAGCAGTCATATCTCTACTCCGAGACGCGGGTGACGTTGAAGTTCTCGATGACCGTGTTGGTCAGGAGTTCTTCGGCGATCCGCTGCAGGGTGGCGTCGTCGACCGAGTCGTCGACCTCCAGCTCGAATCGCTTACCCTGCCGGACGTCGGAGACGCCGGCGAATCCCAAGCGTCCCAGCGCACCGACGATCGCCTGACCCTGCGGGTCCAGAATCTCGGCCTTGGGCATCACATCGACCACTACACGCGCCATTCGGGCACTGCTCCTCATCCGAAGGTCTTTGAATGTCCCACCCCGACGGGGTCGGACGGTTACGCGCCCACTCTACCTGCTGCGGCACGGTCGGCCGATGCTCCCTCAGCCGAGCGCAGCCTCGATCGCCGAGACGACCTCCGGGGCGTCGGGTTCGGTGCGGGGGCGGAAGCGTTCGGCGACGGCTCCGTCCGCGGCGACGAGGAACTTCTCGAAGTTCCACTGGATGTCGCCCGCCTCACCGTTCGCGTCGGCCTTCTTGGTGAGCTCGACGTACAGCGGGTGGCGGTGGTCGCCGTTGACGTCCGCCTTCTCGAGCATCGGGAAGGTGACGCCATAGGTGGTGGAGCAGAAGGTAGCGATCTCGTCGGCCGTACCCGGCTCCTGCCCCATGAACTGGTTGCAGGGAACGCCGACGACGGTGAGGCCGCGGGGGCCGTAGGTCTTCTGAAGTTGCTCGAGGCCCGAGTACTGAGGGGTCAGACCGCACTTGGAGGCGACGTTGACCACGAGGAGCGGGCCGGTCAGATCGGCGAGGCTGAAGTCGCCGCCGTCGAGAGCGCGGACCGGGATGTCTTTGATGTTGGAGTGACTCACATCCCACATGCTAAGCGGCAGTGAGGCAACTAACCAGTTATTGCGTTGCAGCAATAGTTGCGTGGGCGTAACTTCTTCTGGGTGTCGAAATCCAACTCTTCCGTCGAGGCGTGCACAGCTGCGCTGTTGTCATTCCTCGACCGGGTCGCGACACGGGTCTCCTGCAACACCGTCGATCGTGTGGCCGCCACCGACATGACCCTCTCGCAGCTTCGGATGCTGATGGTCCTCTCGCGCAGCGACCACGACCTGTCCGTCAACGAACTCGCCGAAGCCGTCGATCTGTCGCTCGCCGCGGCCGGCCGCGGCGCCGACCGCCTGGTGGCCGGGGAACTCGTCACCCGCCGTGAGGACGAGTGCGATCGCCGGGTCAAGCGCCTCTCGCTGTCGGACAAGGGATACGAGCTCATCCAGAAGCAGTTCCGGCTGCGCGCGGACGACGTCTCGGGCATCGTCGCCGAGCTTCCCGACGATGTGCGCGCCGATCTCACGTCGGCCATGTCGACGGCGCTCGAATCCATCTCAGACCCGATCACCGCCCGTCTCTGACTACCTCTAGAAAAGAGAAACCATGACCACCTCCCCACCGGGAGCCGCGTCAGACAAACTGGGACGCGATGTCTTCATCGTCGCCGGTGTCGTCGTCCTCGGCGCCATCATGTCGATCCTCGACGTCACCGTTGTCGCAGTCGCGCAGCCCACCTTCATCACCGAGTTCGACACCTCCGCCGCCGGCGCCGCGTGGTCGATGACCGGCTACACCCTGGCTCTGGCCGCGGTGATTCCGGCCGCCAGCTGGGCGGCCTCCCGTTTCGGAACCAAACGCGTCTACATGGCGTCGCTCGTGCTGTTCCTCATCGGCTCGGTGCTCTGCGCCATGGCCTGGAACATCGGCTCGCTGGTCGCGTTCCGCGTGATCCAGGGCTTCGGCGGCGGTCTCCTCATGCCCATCGGCATGATGATCATGACCCGCGCGGCAGGCCCCGAGCGCGTCGGCTCGGTCATGGCCGTGCTCGGCATCCCGATGCTGCTCGGCCCCATCATGGGCCCCATCCTCGGCGGCTGGCTGATCGAGATCGCTTCGTGGCACTGGGTCTTCCTGATCAACATCCCGTTCGGCGTCGTCGCGCTGGTCTACGCCTTCTACGCCCTGCCCAGCGGCGATGAGGAACCCGGCAAGAAGATCGACGTCATCGGCCTGCTCATGCTCTCCCCCGGCCTCGCCCTGTTCCTGTTCGGCGTCTCGTCGAGTGCCGAAGAGCAGACCTTCCTGGCCGTCCGCGTCCTCGTTCCGATGATCATCGGCGCGCTCCTGATCATCGCCTTCATCTGGCACGCTTTCCGCACCACCAACCCGCTGCTGGATCTCCGGCTGTTCCGCAATCCGACGTTGCGCACCGCGGTGATCACGATGTCGATGTTCGCGATCGCCTTCTTCGGCGCCTCGCTGCTGTACCCGCAGTACTTCATCATCGTGCGCGGCGAGACCACCCTGATGGCGGGTCTGCTCCTGGCGCCCCAGGGCATCGGCGCCATGCTGACCATGCCGATCGCGGGCAAGATGACCGACAAGATCGGTCCCGGCAAATTCGTGCTCGCCGGTCTGGTCCTCATCGCGATCGGCGTCTCGGCGTTCATCACGCTCGACACCGACACCTCGTACTGGTTCCTGTGCGCCGCCCTGTTCGTCCAGGGCCTCGGCATGGGCATGACGATGATGCCGATCATGTCGGCCTCGCTCGCCACCCTGCGCGGCTCGGAGATCCCCGACGGCTCCACGCTGATGAACGCGATCCAGCAGACCGCGTCGTCCATCGGCACCGCCGTCATCACGGTCATCTTCACCACGATGCTGCTGCCGCTCTCGCGTGCCATCATGCAGGCCGGCGGCGACCCCGAACGGGTCGGCAAGGCGATGGCGGAGAACGGCGTCGACGTCACCAATCCGCAGGCCGTCCAGGCCGCAGGCGGCGATGTCATCAGCGACATCGCGTCCACCTACGGCAACACCTTCATCATCGCGACGGTACTGGTCGCGCTGACGGTGATACCGGCCTTCTTCCTGCCCCGCAAGAAGATGGTCGTCGCGGGCGACGACGAGAATTCTGTGCCCGTCACGATGCACTGATTCGATCTGTCCAGACAGTCGATCTGTCCAGACAGTCGATCTGTCCAGACAGTCGATCTGTCCAGACAAGGGACGCCGCCCGAGAAATCGGGCGGCGTCCTTTGTTTGTCTGGAGACCGGTCGCACTCGACCGACCTGAGGTCAGGCGCCCAGGGCGCCCGACTGCTGGAGAATCCACGACAGCTCGAAGGCCGTCTCCTCCCACTGCTTGTAACGCCCGGAGACGCCGCCGTGGCCTGCGGACATCTCAGTCTTGAGCAGGATCGGATTGTCGGAGGTGGAGCACTCCTGCAGGCGTGCCACCCACTTGGCCGCCTCGACGAACAGCACGCGGGTGTCGTGCAGCGAGTTCTCGGCCAGGATCGCCGGGTAGGGCTTCGCCTCGACGTTCTCGTACGGCGTGTACGACTTCATGTACTCGTAGACCTCCGCGTTGTGCAGCGGATCGCCCCACTCGTCCCACTCGATGACGGTCAGCGGCAACGACGGGTCGAGGATCGAGTTCAGCGCGTCGACGAACGGCACCGCGGCCAGGATGCCGTTGAACAGCTCCGGCGCCAGGTTCACCACGGCGCCCATCAGCAGGCCGCCCGCACTTCCACCCTCGGCGACCAGGTGCTGCGGCGACGTCCACCCGGTGTCGATCAGATGTCGCGCGACGTCGACGAAGTCGGTGAAGGTGTTCTTCTTGGTGAGCGTTTTGCCGTTCTCATACCAGAGCCGACCCATCTCACCGCCGCCACGGATGTGGGCGAACGCCATCACCATCCCGCGGTCGAGCATCGACAGCCGTGCCACCGAGAACCCCGGGTCCAGGCAGGTCTCATACGAGCCGTAGCCGTAGAGCAGCATCGGCGCGGGCTTGGACCGATCCAGGTCGCGACGGAACACCAGCGACACCGGGACGCGCGTGCCGTCGGCAGCGACCGCCCATTCGCGGACCGCGGTGTACTCCGCGGGGTCGTAACCGCCGAGGACCGGCTGCCTGCGCAGCAGCGTGCGCTCGCCGGTCGCGACATCCAAGTCGAGGACCTCGGTCGGATCGACGTAACTCCCGTAGCCGATACGCAGCTTGGGCGTCTCCCACTCGGCGTTGGCGCCGAGGCCCGCAGAGCGGAGTTCCTGATCGAAGGTCACTTCGACGAAGTCGTCCACCGTCGGCAGTCCGTCGATGCGACGCAGGTCGGCGATCGCCACCCGCGGCAACGCGTCCTCCCGATACGACAGCACGAGGTAGTCGCGGAAGCACTCGACGTCCTCCACGCGTCGCCCGGGCCGGTGCGGGATCAGCTCGCGACGGGCCGCGAAGTCGTCGACGGGGACGATGTCGACGGCGAAGTCCATCGCCTTCTCCCCGCCGCCCGCGCGCTGGTCGTTGTGCACGATGACGAACCAGTCGTCGCCCGCGATCCGGGCGTGCTCCACCGAGTACTCGACGCCCTCGGTGCGACCTGCGACGCTGACGAACTCGCCGGTGGGGTCGTCGGCCCGAAGAACGTAGGCCTCCGACGTGATCTTGGAACCGACGCCGATGACCAGGTACTCGTCGCTCTGCGTCGCGCCGATGCCGACCCAGTACCGCTCGTCGGGCTCGTGGAACACCTGGACGTCGGCCTCCGCGGACCCCACCTCGTGACGCCATACCGAATCGGGACGCCAGGCGTCGTCGACGGTCTGATAGAAGACGTACTTCGCGTCGAAGGACCAGGTGGCGCCCGCCGAGATGTTCTCGATCGTGTCCGGCAGGAGTTCGCCGGTCGTGAGGTTCTTGATCCGCAGGGTGTAGCGTTCGTCGCCCTTGAGGTCGATGCTGTAGGCCAGCCACTGACCGTCGTGGCTCACCGACAGCGCACCGAGGCTGAAGAAGTCGTGCCCCTCGGCCTCCGCGTTGGCGTCGAAGAAGACCTGCTCACCGGGGAGATCGACGCCGGGCGTCACCTCGGGCGGAGTCCAGTCATCGTCGGACGCGATCGGCGATCGCGACCGCACCCCGTACGCCAATCCCTCGGTGGTCCGGGTGTAGTACCAGAACTTGCCGCTGCGGGTCGGGACGCTCATGTCGGTCTCTTGGACCCGCGAGCGGATCTCGCCGAAGATGTCGGTGCGGAGTTGCGCCAGGTGCTCGGTCTGCTGCTCGACGAAGGCGTTCTGCCCCTCGAGATAGGCGATCACCTCGGGATCGTCCTTGGCGCGCAGCCACTCGTACTGGTCGACGAAGGTGTCACCGTGGTGGACGCGCGGCGCAGGCACCTTCTTGGCGACCGGAGGAGTCACCGTCATGCGTCGGGCCAATCGTCGAAGCTCAGCTGTGAGATCCGCTCATACGCTTCGATGTAGCGGGCGCGGGTCCGGTCGACGACGTCGGCCGGCAGCGCGGGCGGCTGCGTCTCGGACTTGCGGTCCCACCCCGAGTCGGGACCGGTGAGCCAGTTGCGGACGATCTGCTTGTCGAAGCTCGGCTGCACCGCGCCCGGCTGGTAGGTCGCGGCGTCCCAGTAGCGCGAGGAATCCGGGGTCAGCACCTCGTCGGCCAGGATCAGCGAGCCGTCGGCCGCCTGCCCGAACTCGAACTTGGTGTCGGCCAGAATGATGCCGCGCTCGGCGGCGAGGTCGGCGCCGCGGCCGTAGATGTCGAGGGTGGCCTCGCGCAGGGCGGTGGCGAGTTCCTGGCCCACCTCACCGACGACGTGCTCGAAGCTGACGTTCTCGTCGTGATCGCCCATCGCGGCCTTGGTGGCCGGGGTGAAGATCGGTTCCGGCAGCTTGTCCGCCTCACCGAGTCCAGTGGGCAACTCCACGCCGCACACCGATCCGGTGGCGTTGTAATCGCTGAGCCCGGATCCGGTGAGGTAGCCGCGCGCGACGCACTCCACCTGCACCATCGGCAGCCTCTTGACGACCATTGCGCGGCCGACGAGGCCCGCCGGGATCCGCTCGTCCTCGGGGCCGCCGTCGAGGTGATTCGGCACCCCGAGGTGGTCGAACCAGAAGAAGCTCGCGGCCGTCAGGATCCGCCCCTTGTCCGGGATCGGAGTGTCGAGGATGAAGTCGTAGGCAGAGATCCGGTCGGACGTCACCAGCAACAGCGTGGCGTCGTCGATCTCGTAGATGTCGCGGACCTTGCCGGACGCGATGTGCCGATAGTCGGCCAGGGTGGGTCGCATGCCGACTATTCTATAGAGATTCAGTACCGGGATCGCGTGGAGGTGTGGCCAGACACCACACCCTCAACGTGATCGGCTCGAATCAGTTGTAGCGAACTCCACGATTTCCAACCCAGACTGTCTGATTCGCTCGCGTGGGCGTGATGGTATTCGACACACTGTGAGCTGCTCGAGCTAGGATCCCCGGCCGCGACCGCGCAGCCTTGCCGCACCAAACCCCCACGCTGACCTTATTGGGCTTCTTCAAAGCGACGCGCGCGTAAATGAGATCATCACCCATGTCCCATTCGTTCAGATTCCACGAATTGGGGGTATTCTGACCGGTCACGCTGCCATTGATAGCGCGGACGGATCCACCGCCCGGACAGTTCCCCATCCAGGTCGGGAAGGAGATATACACATAAGCATAGGTGGCCGCCTCCGCCTTGCCACTGACACCAAATGCACCTAGCGAAATCGCCATACCGACAGCCAAAAGCACTGCCAGAATCCGCCTTCTGATCATTCCAATCCGCCTTTGATTTCGCCGTGCGCAGGCCATTCCTCCGCAAGATCCTGCAAGCGTATCCACCGTCCGACGCTCGCGCAGTCATGCAAAGAGCCGAATTCAGACACCAGTGAAGAAGGCCGAATACCGATCGAATTCGTCGGAGCCGCCTCGCCACAACCGCATTGCCAGAACCGATGGCGTTCCGTTCTTCACGCGACTCAATTACAGATTTTGACGACCCGACAGCATCGATTGGTCACACCGAAGAAGTCTCCGACGGACCCAGCGTGATCAACCAGCGACGCTCCTAAAGAATCGGGGCCGGCGCGTACGCCGCGGCCTCGGGGTACTTCTCGGTCCACGCAGCAGCCTGGGCGAGCACCTGCGCGACCTGTGCCTCCGCGGCGCCGACGAACGCCGACTTGTCGGCGATGAGCGCATCGAGCTGCGCACGGTCGAGCGGGATGCGGTCGTCGGCGGCCAGGCGATCGAGCAGGTCCGGCTCGCGGCCCTCCTCACGCATCGCGAGGGCGACGGCGACGGCGTTCTCCTTGATGGCCTCGTGGGCGGTCTCGCGACCGACGCCCGCCCGCACCGAGGCCATGAGCACCTTGGTGGTGGCCAGGAACGGCAGGTAGCGGTCGAGCTCGTTGCCGATCACGGCCGGGTACGCGCCGAACTCGGCGAGCACGGTCAGGAAGGTCTCCATCAGGCCGTCGATGGCGAAGAACGCGTCGGGCAGCGCCACGCGCCGGACCACCGAGCAGAAGACGTCACCCTCGTTCCACTGCGCACCGGCCAGCTCGCCCGTCATCGACGCGTAGCCGCGGAGGATCACGGCGAGGCCGTTGACGCGCTCGCAGCTGCGGGTGTTCATCTTGTGCGGCATCGCCGAGCTGCCGACCTGGCCGGGCTGGAAGCCTTCGGTCACCAGCTCGTGGCCCGCCATCAAGCGGATGGTGGTCGCCAGCGACGACGGTCCTGCCGCCACCTGGACCAGCGCCGAGACGACGTCGTAGTCCAGCGACCGCGGGTACACCTGCCCCACGGAGGTGAAGGCGTTGGCGAAGCCGAGGTGCGTGGCGATCTTGGTCTCGAGCTCGGCGAGCTTGTCGGCGTCGCCGTCGAGGAGATCGAGCATGTCCTGGCTGGTGCCCATCGGCCCCTTGATGCCGCGCAGGGGGTAGCGGGCGATGAGCTCGTCGAGGCGAGTGAGCGCCAGCATGAGCTCGTCGGCGGCCGACGCGAAGCGCTTGCCGAGGGTGGTCGACTGCGCGGCGACGTTGTGACTGCGTCCGGCCATCACGATCGACGAGTACTGCGCTGCGCGTTCGGTGATCCGCGCGAGCGTGGCGACGCCGTGATTGCGGACGTGGGCCAGCGAGAGGAGTACCTGGAGCTGCTCGACGTTCTCGGTGAGGTCGCGGCTGGTCATGCCCTTGTGGATCTGCTCGTGACCCGCGCGGTCGTTGAACTCCTCGATGCGCGCCTTGACGTCGTGGCGCGTGATCCGCTCGCGATCGGCGATCGCGTCGAGGTCGATCTCGTCGACCACTCGCTCGTAGTCGGCGATCGCGTCGGCGGGAACCTCGATACCGAGGTCTCGCTGCGCCTTCATGACCGCGATCCAGAGTCGACGCTCCAGAGCGATCTTGTTGCGCGGCGACCAGATCTCCGCGAGGTCCGCGGATGCGTAGCGATTGGCCAGGACATTGCTGATAGCAGGTTTACCCACGCCTGCAAAGTGTAGTGCCACGACGTCGATCACAGGAAACGACACTGCACGTAAGATACCCCTAGGGGTATAGTTGGGGGTGGGTGAGAAACCCACGAAGGGAGATGCCATGCAAGCCGACGACGCAGCAACCACTGCCGTACTCAATCGTCTGCGCCGAGTTCAGGGACAACTCGGCGGAGTTATTGCGATGATCGAGGACGGACGCGACTGCAAGGACGTCGTGACCCAGTTGGCTGCCGCATCCCGCGCGCTCGACCGCGCCGGATTCAAGATCATCACCGCCAACCTGCGGGACTGCCTCGCCGACCCAGACAACGAGGGCGCTGATCTCGAGACGCTCGAGAAGCTGTTCCTGACCCTCGCTTGACCCGATTTCCCACTGACTCGCCGCCAAAGGAGACGACATGAACCTCGCCATCAGCACCACCGTCGACGCCCCCATCGCCGAAGCGATCGAGCGCACCCGCGCCGCGCTCTCCGAGCAGGGCTTCGGAATCCTCACCGAGATCGACATGGCCGCCACCCTGAAGGCGAAGATCGGTGCCGAGATCGAGGACTACGTGATCCTCGGCGCCTGCAATCCCCCGCTCGCACACAGCGCGGTCAACGTCGACCGCCAGATCGGGCTGCTGCTGCCCTGCAACGTCGTCGTCCGCAGCGATGCCGACAACCCCGGCCGCAGCATCGTCGAGGCGATGAATCCCGAACTGATGGTGACCGTCGCCGACAACCCCGGACTGCAGGCCGTCGCCGACCAGGCCACCGCGAAGCTGACCGCCGCCGTCAACTCCCTCGGCTGACAACTCCTGGGCTGACAACCTCCTGAGCTGACGAAACCCCGGCCGACTCCGGTCGCCGCCCAACTATTCAGACAGAAAGAGACCACATCATGTGCTTCCCGATCACCTGCGCAACCTGCGGAAAGACCACCTGGGACGGCTGCGGTGAGCATGTCGCCGAGGTCATGGGCCCGGTGCCCGCCGAGCAGCGCTGCACCTGCGCCGACCCCCGCCTCGCGTCTGCGTGATTTAGCCGACATCGGGCAGACTGCGCCCGATCAGACGGCATGGCAGCCCGGGGACACCAGGTAGACTTCAGTCCCGAAATGGCTTCCAGCGATCGCATTCCCAACAGCGCCGCGACGACCACCGACGAATCGGCGACGTCGCGGCGTCTACTGTCTCGTCGCACTGTTCTCGGCGGTGTCGCGGGACTGGCCGCACTCGGCGGCATCGCCGCCTGCACCCAGCCCGAGACCCTCGTCCCCGAAGAAGCGGCCAACATCGGCGGCGACGATCTCCTCCCGCCCGAGACCGCCCCGCCGGAGATTCCGAACGACCCGCCGGTCGTCACCGGCAGCTTCATCTCCCAGAAGATGGCGGGCCGGGAGACCAAGTGGGCCATGTCCCGCCCCAACGGTGTCACCGGCGAGCTTCCGGTGGTGATCGTCGCGCACGCGCTGAACACCAACGAGCGCAGCATCTTCGGCAAGGGCCTCAACATCCAGGGCGTGGTCCAGCAGTACGTCGACGCAGGCAATCCTCCGTTCGCGGTGGCGAGCGTCGACGTCGGTCGCAATTACTTCCACGCGCGCACCGACGGCGCCGACGGCGCGGCGATGATCATCGACGAGTTCATTCCGATGCTCGACAAGAGCGAAGAACTCAACCTCCGCACCGACCGGATCGGCCTGTACGGCTGGTCGATGGGCGGCTACGGCGCCCTGCGCATCGGAGCCTTGATCGGCGCGCCGCGCGTTGCGGCCATCGCGGCGAGCTCGCCCGCCATGTGGGGCGACCCCAACAACTTCCCGCCCCGCGCCTTCGACTCCTACTTCGACTACCAGGCGAACTCCCTGTTCGGGCAGCAGAGCGCGTTCAGCAAGATTCCCGTGCTGCTCTCGATCGGCATGGCCGATCAGTTCTACACCTACACCCGTCAATGGGCGGCCGACCTCCATCCGCCGGCCGCCTTCTCTACGACGCCCGGTGGGCACACCAACCGCTTCTGGCGGTCGGTGCTGCCGGAGCAGATCGAGTTCCTCGGACGAAACCTGGCTCGCTGAGCTACTGCTCGGGCGGGAACTGCCCGGTGCGAATCAACTGGTCGCCGGAGAGCGTCACCGTCACTTCGGTGGGGCCGCCCTGCGGGCAGCAGAACGCGTCGTTCTCGCGCAGCCAGCGGTACCGAACAGTCACCGAGTTCAGCGTGGACCCGGCGATCGACGTGTACGAGAGCTCGTGGGGTTCAACCGTTCCCAGGTACTTCCCGTTGCCGAACAGCAGCACGCGCGAGGTGTACGTCGCATCGTTGAAGCCGCTGCCGTTGACGAGGAGATAGTCCAGGCCGCATCCGCCGGACAGCGGATTGTTGCTCGCACCGACGATCCGCCACTCGCCGCCGTTCGAGTCGGTGCCGATCGACGCGATTGCGTCCTGCGAGAGCTTGGTGTTCAGATCGAAGCAGAGACCGTGGCCGCTGCCGGGCCGCTTGGACTCGGTCGCCGGCGCCGGCGTCGCCTCGGGCGCCGGCTCGGTCTGCGGAGTCGCCGCCGGACCGGACTCGACGGTCGTGACCGTCTGCGGTGCCACTGTCGGCTGTGCGTCCACCGACGTCGGAGCTCGCCCCTGTGTCGACGGTCGCGGCACCTGTGACACCTCCGACGACGGCTGGGCCACCTGGTCGTCCCCGGGGCTGCTGCACCCGGTGAGTATCAAGCCGAGGGCCGCTGCTGCGACGACGGCGCGCGTTGCGTTCTGATTCCTCATTCTTCGTCTCCCACACTTCGCTGTCGTGATCTCGCCCGACCTATGGGTTAGATCGCGCGGGACCACAGACGCGTGACCCCGGCGTCATTCATTCGAACGATGCCGGGGTCAGCGAACGGGGTGACTACAGACTGATGCGACCTTCTTCGGCTGCCTTGCCGATGTCGGTGCGGAAGTGCGAGCCGGTCAGCTTCACGCCGGCCAACCGCTCATATGCCTGGGCGCGGGCGGCCTTCAGGTCGGCACCGCGACCCACGATCGACAGCACGCGGCCTCCGGACGAGACCACCTCGCCCTTCTCGTTCAGTGCGGTGCCCGCGTGGAGCACGCCCTCGCCTCCCGCACCGGCGATCGGGTCGCCGGTGCGCGGCCGACCCGGGTAGTTCTCGGCGGCCAGCACGACCACCACGGCGGCGCCGTCGTACCACTGCAGCGCGGGGAGATCGGCCAGGGTGCCGCGGGCGGTGGCCGCCAGCGCCGTGCCGAGCGGGGTCTGGAGGAGTTCCAGGACGCCCTGGGTCTCCGGGTCGCCGAAGCGGCAGTTGAACTCGACGACGGCCGGCCCCTCGTCGTCGATCGCCAGGCCGGCGTAGAGCAGCCCGTTGAACGGCGTGCCGCGCTTGACCAGTTCGGCTGCGACCGGCTTGCAGACCTCGTCGACGATGCGGTCGACCATCTGCTGCGGCAGCCACGGCAGCGGCGTGTAGGCCCCCATGCCGCCGGTGTTGGGTCCTGCGTCGCCGTCGCCGACGCGCTTGTGGTCCTGCGCGGGCAGGAGCGGTACCACGGTGTCGCCGTCCACCAGGCAGAACAGCGAGACCTCGGGTCCGGACAGGAAGCTCTCGAGCAGCACCGGGTGCCCGTTCTCGAGACAGTCCGCGGCGTGCGCGCGAGCCGCGGCGCGGTCGGGGGTCACGACGACACCCTTGCCCGCGGCCAGGCCGTCGTCCTTGACCACCCAAGTGGGACCGAAGCGGTCGAGCGCAGCATCGAGTTCGGCGGGATTGTCGACGATCTCGGCGCGCGCGGTCCGTACGCCCGCGGCGGCCATGACGTCCTTGGCGAAGGCCTTGGAGCCCTCGATCTGAGCCGCCTGGGCACCCGGCCCGAAGGTGTCGATTCCGGCTTCGCGCAGCGCATCGGCGACGCCGAGGACCAGCGGGACCTCGGGTCCGATCACCACCAGATCGGCGGCGACTTCCTTCGCCAGCGCCACCACAGCGGCGGCCGACGCGACGTCGACGGCATGGTTGGTCGCCAACGCCGCGGTTCCGGCATTGCCTGGTGCCGCGTGGAGTTCCGTCACCGACGGGTCACGCTTGAGTCCGAGGAGGAGGGCATGTTCGCGGCCGCCCGAGCCGATCACGAGTACGCGCACGTCGTTCAGCGTAGTGGGTCCGCACCCGGTTTCACCTCACGGGCGGTGGTTCAGCGACTGCTTCTCGGAACGGCGAGCCGAACACTGACCTCCACCACCAGGACCGCCATCACCGGAGCCAGGCAACCGACCATCGCGGCGACCAACAGATTGGCGCCCGCCGCGGCGATCACCGCTCCGAGGATCAGTGGCACCATGCTCGCGAAGACCAGCGGAATCAGTCGGCGGTCCATGCCGGCCAGGAAGTAGTACATCGCGATGGTGCCCAGGCAGAAGATCGTCAACGGGATCGCGATGGCCGCGTACACCGCGATCTCCGAGATCGCCGTCTCCTTCTCCAACCACAGCGCGATCAGGTGGATGCCCGAGCCGACCGCGGCGCAACTCACCACGATCAGCATGCTGCCGTACCCGAACACGAACGACCGGCCCGGTCGCTGCGCCAACGGACGTCCGACGTCGAGGCCGAAGTACAACCACCACATCGCGAAGGTGACGCCCATCGCGGCCAGGCCGAGCGCCGCCGTCTCGACGCTCCACCCGGTGTTACCGATGATGGCCTGCAGCACGGCGACGGTGCCGACGACGCCCTCGCCGAGGGTGATGACGACCAGCGTCGAATAGCGTTCGACGATGTGCCCCGGATGCCACGGGGTCGACGCGAAACGCGTCTCCGCGATTCCCGGTCCCAGCAGTTCGATCGCCATGCACACGGCGATGCCGACGAGGGTCGGCATCAGGTCCAGCGGCAACGCTGCCACCACCACCCATCCCACCTGCGCGATCGCGGTCATCAGCGCGTAGGTGAGTGCCGTGGCGCGGTACTCGCGCGCCTGCGCGGCCGCCCGCAGCCACTGGACGATCATCGCCGCGCGCATCACCAGGTAGCCGATCACGACCACCGCGATGTCGACGTGCTCGTCCGCGTCGATCGACTCGAACACCGCGGGCATGCCGATCGCGATGATCGCCACGCCGATCATCTGCACCAGGGTCAGCAGGCGATAGACCCAGTCGTCGGTGTCGAACGCCGACGAGAACCACGCGAAGTTGATCCACGCCCAGACCGCCGCGAAAGTCGCGATGCCGTACCCGATGATCGCCGTTCGGTAGTGACCCTCGGCCAGGTACTCGGCGAGTTGGACCCCGGCGATCGAGAATGCGACCACGAAGACGAGGTCGTAGAAGACCTCGAGGTCGCTCGCGCCGCGTTCCTCTTCATTCGGATCTCGTCCGGTCATCTGGCGGAGGCTGGTCGCTATGCTCACCGGCAAAGCGTAGACCACGCAGACCGTCCTGTGGATGATTGTGGTTCCGCTGTGGACAACGTGTTCGCCGGTGTCACACCGCACCGATAGATTGGTCGGCATGAGCACGCAGCAGCCCGACAGGCAGCAACCGACTCGTGAACTCGATCCCCGGCAACGCGAGATCGCCGACGGTGTCATCACCTCGCTCGCCGGGCCCGACGCGCGCCTGCGCGCTGATCAGGAGACGGCGGTCGCCGCCCTCGCCTCGCCCGGCGCGCGGGTCCTCGTCGTGCAGGCCACCGGCTGGGGCAAGTCCGCGGTGTATTGGGCGGCCACCGCGGTGATCCGGGCCGCGGGCGGCGGTCCGACGCTGATCGTTTCACCCCTGCTGTCGTTGATGCGCGATCAAGTCGCGGCCGCCACCCGGGGCGGCCTGCGCGCCGCGACGGTGAACTCGGCCAACATCGACGACTGGTCGGCCGTGGAGCACGACCTTCTCGACGGCACGCTCGACGTGCTGCTGGTGTCACCCGAGCGGCTGGCGAATCCCGGTTTCGGTCGGCGAGTCCTCGACGCCCTCGCCGGGCGACTCGGCCTCGTGGTGATCGACGAAGCACACGCCATCTCCGACTGGGGCCACGACTTCCGCCCCGACTATCGCCGCGTGTCCGACGTCCTGCAGACGCTGAACCCGCAGACGTCGGTGCTGGCGACCACCGCCACCGCCAACGAGCGCGTGACCGCCGACGTCGCCGCGCAACTCGGCGACGCGACCCTGGTGCTGCGCGGCCCACTGGCGCGAAAGTCGTTGCACCTGAACGTGATCGACGGCCTCGATCCGTTGGAGCGCTATGCCTGGGTGGCGCAGGAGCTGCCGATGCTTCCGGGCTCCGGCATCGTCTACGTCCTCACCGTCGCCGACGCCGACCGCCTGGTCCAGGCCGTTCGGGCGGTGCACGGCGACGAGCTTCCGGTGGCCGCGTACACCGGCGGTCTGCCCGCCGACGAGCGTCATCGCCTCGAGGACGAGCTCCTGGCCGGCCGGGTCAAAGCCCTCATCGCGACCTCCGCGCTCGGGATGGGCTTCGACAAACCCGACCTCGGTTTCGTGGTTCACGTCGGCGCACCGCCGTCGCCGGTGTCGTACTACCAGCAGGTCGGTCGTGCCGGTCGTGCGCTCGACGAGGCCGTGGTGATGCTGCTCGCCTCGAAACTCGACGACGCCATCTGGGAACACTTCGCGACGGCCACCATCCCCGACCCCGCGCGGATGGACCGACTGCTCGAGGCCCTTGCGAACGCCGACGGCCCGATGACCGTGCCCGGCCTCGAATCGGCGACCGGCATTCGACGCGGCCGCGTGGAACTGATGTGCAAGCAGTTGGCCGTCGACGGCGCGGTGGAGCGCACCAGTGACGGCTGGCTGGTCACCGGGAAGCCCTGGACGTACGACGCCCCGCATTACGAGGGCGTCCTCGCGGTTCGACGGCGCGAGGCCGACATCATGAGGTCGTTCATCCGCGGCGAGAAGTGCCTGATGCGGCTGCTCACCGAGTCGCTCGACGACCCCCGGTCGCAGGACTGCGGCCAGTGCTCGGTGTGCCGCGGCGAGATCACCCCCGGCCTCGCCGAAGCGCCGGAGGTCGAGGTGGTGAGAACCGTCGGCGGCGTGCTCCGACGTGATGCCGAGACACTCGAACCCCGGAAGATGTGGCCCGGCGGTGCGTTCGGAACGCGCGGGCGCATTCCGCCCGCCGCGATGGCCGAGCCCGGCCGCATCCTCGCGTTCGCCGATGCGCCGCAGTGGCGTGACGTCCTCGACGCCGCGAAAGCAGGCGACGCCGTCGCCGATCAATTGGCGGATGCCGCGGTCAACGTCGTCGCGCGGTGGGGACGCGAGTCCGGCGTACGCCCGGACCTCATCTTCTCGCTCGACCTCACCGGGCGGGGGCTGGCTGCGACCCTCGCGCAGAAGCTGCGGGAGGTCGGTCGTCGCGACGGCGACGCACTACCCGTTCAGCCCGGACAGCGCCCCGGCCGCGAGGAAACGGGGGCCACCGAGGCTGCGTACTGGCGCGACCACCTCGGGCCGATGCCGCAGGTCTCGGGCAACGTGCTCGTGGTCGTCGACGAGACCAGTTCCGGGTGGCCCGTCACCCTGGCCGCCGCGCAACTGCGCGAGGCGGGTGCGACAGCGGTGCTGCCCTTGGTGATCCACCGGACGGCCTGAGCAGAGGTCAGGTCGTTCCGGCGGCGGAGTTCTCCGTGGAGTTCTCCGTATCGCTCAGGCGTCCGGCACGTTCTCCGCGTAGCCGAGCGCACGCAGGCTGGCGCGAACCTTGGCCGCAGCCTCGTCGAGCGCTTCCGGGGAGACGTCGCGGTCGGCCTTGGTGAGGTCGAACGTCTCCAGGGAATGCGCCGGGAACACGTGGACGTGCAGGTGCGGCACCTCGAGGCCGGCGATCAGCAGACCCATGCGGGGAGCGTCGTAGGCGGCCTTGACCGCACGGCCGATCTTCTGCGCGACGTCGGTGACGTGAGTGAAGGTCGGGGTGTCGATCTGCTCCCAGTGGTCGATCTCCTTGCGCGGGACCACCAGCACGTGGCCCGGCGACACCGGTTCGATCGTCATGAATCCGACTGCCGTTCCGTCCTTCCAGACGAATCGTCCCGGCAGGTCTCCGTTGATGATGTGCGTGAAAACCGAAGGCATGCCTTCAGTCTAGGTCGCCGGTCGGCGCCGTGTCCGGTTCCGGTCCGGAGTCGCCGGAGCCTTCGGGATCAAGGCCCGCGCTGTCGATCCGCGGCAGGACGAACCAGAACCGCGCCCCCTGGCCCGGTGCCGTGTCGACGCCGACCCGACCGCCGTGCGCCGCGACGAGCGCGGCCACGATCGACAGGCCGAGCCCGTTGCCCGCGCCGTTCCGTTCGCGATGGCGGGAGTCGTCGCCGCGATAGAAGCGTTCGAAGACGTGGGCGGCGTCGTCGGCCGTCATACCGGGCCCGTCGTCGGCCACCGTCACCGCGACCTCCCGCGGCTCCGCGTCCACGCGCACGGTGATGTGCGCGTCGGGTCCGGCATGCGCGACCGCGTTACCGACCAGATTGCGGATCACCTGGGTCAGGCGCGACGGGTCGCCGCTGATCACCGGGTCGCCGGTGCCGGGCGGGATGTCGAGGGTCAGGTCGGCCTCGGGTGCTGCGGCGCGGGCGGCTTCGACGGCGTCGGCCGCCAGAGTCACCATCTCGACGGCGCCGCGGTTGAGCGGACGTCGGGCGTCGAGCCGGGCGAGCATCAGCAGATCTTCCACCAGCAGGTTCATTCGGTCGGCCTCGGAGCCGATCCGGCGGACCGCGTCGTCGGGGTCGGCGGCACCCATCGACAGCAGTTCAGCGAAACCTTTGATGGAGGTGAGCGGAGTTCGCAGCTCGTGTGATGCGTCGGCGACGAACCGACGCATCATGGCTTCCGACTCGCGAGCCTGCTGCTCCGAGCGGGCCGTGGCCGCGAATGCTCCCTGGATCTGGGTGAGCATCACGTTGATCGACTTGCCGAGGCTGCCGACCTCGGTATTCTCGGGGCCCTCCGGCACCCGCTGGTGCAGGTCACCGCCCGCGATGGCGTGGGCGGTCTCTTCGACGCGGCGCAACGGTCGCAGGCTCGATCGCACGAGCAGCGAACTCAGCACCCCGATGACCACCACGACGACGGTCCCGATCCCGACTTGCAGCCAGATGAGGCGGTTCATCGTCGCCTGGACGTCGGTGAGCGGGATCGCGACGACGGTGGCGCCGTTGGTCGAGTCGCGCTTGATCACTCGCCACTCGGGCCCTCGACCCTGCGAGTCGACGGTGGTCGGACCGACGTCGCCCGACGGCAGTGAGCTGAGGTCGGGTTGGGCGGTGAAGTCACTGATCGTCATCATCATGCCGCCGGGGATCTCAGTGGAGACGTAGTACTGCGACGGCGGTCGTCGCGGGCCTGCGGGATCGGGACGGTGCCCGGAGTCCATGCCCCGCGGTCGTGCCCAGCCGCTGACCGCGTCCTGCAGACCGGAGTCGGTGCGCGACATCAGGTCGTTGCGCATCGCCGAGGTCACGGCGAAGCCGGAAAAGACCAGCCCCAGCGCTACCAGCACTCCGGTCAGCACCACCAGCGAGATCCGCAAGGGCACGCCCCGGCGCGGCCCCCCGGGGGCACTGGGCGGAGGGGCCTGCTGCACGAGCGGGGGCTCGGTGGTCATTCGCGCGGCTCGCGCATCACGTAGCCGACGCCGCGCAGGGTGTGAATCAGCTGCTTGGGTCCGGTGTCGACTTTGCGCCGGAGATAGGAGACGTACGACTCGACCACGTTCACGTCGCCGCCGAAGTCGTAGCTCCACACGTGGTCGAGAATCCGGGGCTTCGACAGCACCGTCCCGGCATTCACCATGAAGTAGCGCAGCAGGGTGAACTCGGTCGGCGACAGCGACACCAATTTCCCCGCTTTGAACACCTCGTGGGTCTCTTCGTCGAGTTCCAGGTCGGAGAAGACGATCCGACTCGGAGTCTCCTCGGCCTCACCGAAGCCGCTGCGACGAAGGAGTACCGCGAGGCGAGCGACTACTTCCTCCAGGCTGAACGGCTTGGTGACATAGTCGTCGCCGCCGATGGTGAGTCCGTTGACCTTGTCCTCCACCGAGTCGCGCGCCGACAGGAACAGGGCGGGCGCGTCGACGCCGTCGGCCCGCAGCCGACGCAGGAGCCCGAAGCCGTCCATGCCCGGCATCATCACGTCGAGCACAAGCACGTCGGGTTTGAAAGTGCGGACGGCGTCGAGGGCGCGCGGGCCGTCGGCGGCCGTCTCCACCTCGTAGCCCTGGAACTTCAGCGACACCGAAAGCAGCTCCCGGATGTTCTCTTCATCGTCGACCACGAGCACCTTGGCGGGTTTGTCAGCTGTTGCCATGCGCCCAGCTTGCCGGACCCGCCGCCGATTCGACTGGGAACAAGCTGTCAGCTTCCTGTGAGTGGTCGCGCCTCGGCCGGTCGTGTCGGCCCCAAGTTGGTCGAGTCGGCGAGTGAGCGCAGCCGAGCGCCTCCCCCTGCTGGTCGAGTCCGCGAGTGAGCGCAGCGAACCCGCACACAATCGAGACCCGCGGTGCCAGCGATCTCGATAAACCGATGCGGGCTCCGCTCGCAGCGGCACTCGATCAACGTGAAGGCGACCCGGCGAGTGAGCGCAGCCGAGCGCGCATCCCCCTGCTGGTCGAGTCGGCGAGTGAGCGCAGCGAACCCGCCCGGTATCGAGACCCGCGGTGCCAGCGATCTCGATAGACCGATGCGGGCTCCGCTCGCAGCGGCACTCGATCAGCGTGGGGCGAGCTGGCGAGTGAGCGGAGCGAACCCGCCTCCCTTGCTGGTCGAGTCGGCGAGTGAGCGCAGCGAACCCGCACACAATCGAGACCGGAGCAACCACGCGCAAAGGCGATCTCGATACACCGATGCGGGCTCCGCGCCGCAGCGGCACTCGATCAACGTGGGGTCGAGTCGGCGAGGGCGCGCTGCCGAAGTCGCCGGTCTCAGCCGCGATACCGCGTCATCAGCGGCGACGGGAAGTTCACCACCGGGCGGTCGTCGTCGAGCCAAGCGGTGAGCTCCTCGGCCCGTATGGACAAGGCCCTCTCCGCTTCCGGGGGCAACGCCTCGAGCGCGATGACGTCGACCGCCCCGTCGCGCATCGCCCAGCCGCCGACGATCCGACCGTCCCACCACGCCGTCTGGCCGCCGTTGCCAGTGCTGTCGAAGAGTTCTCCGGCGTGCTCGCCCAAGTAGAAGTCGCGTTGCTTCCAGCCCATTGTGGTCGGGTCGAGGCTCGGCAACAACAGGGCTCGGGGTTCCACCGACTCGACGGGGTCGAGGTCGTCGGACATCAGGTAGCCGACCGCGCCGCCGTCAAGCTCCACCTCCGTCACCTCGAGCGATGCGAGGGCCTTACGCACGGCCGTCTTGGTGGAACCGAGCCACCAGACCAGATCTGTCTCAGTCCCCGGACCGTACTGTCGCAACCAGCGCTCCGCCAGGGCCCGGTGGCCGGTTTCGATGTCGACGTGCGGGAGTGGCGCACCCAGCCACTGGTCCATCGCGACCCACGACGGCCGCGACCGGTGCCACACCGCACTGTTGGGTCCGCGCACCACGTCACCGAGCGCGGCCATGTAGTTGAGCATCCGGGGCAGCATGGGCGACGGCCCGCCGTACGACTTCCCCTCGTCGCGCGTGATCGCGATGTCGAACTCGGGCAGCAGTTTCCGCACCTGCGGGGCCGGGTACGCGGAGCCGTCGGCGAACGCGGCCAGCACCGCTGTTCGCGCCTGCTCGATCCACGCCTCCGGGTCGGCGGGGCCGTCGTCACGTCGCAGGTCGCGCAGCATGTTGGTCCGCTCGGAAGCGGCGACACGCGGCCCCACCGCACCGACCGACTCAGCCAGCATCGGCCGGGTCATCACGAACAGCGTCCGACGCATGACGAGCTGCTTCACCAGTGAGCGATCGCGGTAAAGCGCCGTCTCGATGACCTCGGGGGTCGGGGCGCCGCCGCGGGCCCACGCCGAGAGGTGGACGGTGGACGCGTTGGTCGCATGCAGTCCGACCACCGCGTCGGCGACCGTCGTGACCGCGTGCCCGGCGGACCCGTCGAGCAGGTGCCGACGCTGCAGGCGGGCTCGACGCTGCTGGTCAGAGATGTACGGTCGGGCCGTCACGCCGACTCTCCCGTCGCAACGACCGCCTCGATCTCGACCATCTGGCCGGGATAGGGCAGCACCGTGACCCCGACGACGATCGCGGGCGGCGTGTTTCCGCCGAACGCGGCGTCGACCGCCTGCCACACCGCTCCGAGCGTCGCGCGGTCGGCAGTCGCGACGTACACGGTGAGCTTCGCGATGTCAGCGCGCCGGGCGTTCTGCTCGCGCAACACGACGTCGAGGCATTCCACGGCACGCCGCACCTGCGTCACCGGATCGTCCGGGCCGACGATCTCGCCGGCGTCGTCGAGTGGCGACAGCCCCGCCGTGTAGATCAGAGCGCCGGCCGACACCCGCGATCCGTAAGCGAAACCGCCGTCGTGCAGTCCGGCCGAACCCCACGTCTCTGTACTTCCACGCGTCACACTGTCTCCACTCATCGGACTCCACTCATCGAAAGCTGAGCACCTCGTCTCCCCAGGCACGCAGGATGTTGTCGTCCAAGCCTTCCACTGCCAGATCGTCGTTGCCGCCGATCAGCAGCGAACTGTGGCGCATCGGCTCGTACGCCTCCCAGATCGCATCGCCGTCCTCGCCGGTGTTCGGGTCACCGTCTGCAGCGAAGCCGAGCCAGCGGTACTGCATCCGGTGGCGAACCTTCTCCCCCGTCGCACGACCGCCGAGCGCATACATCGGGTCGCGCTTGGTCGACGCCGGATTGCCCCACACGTACGGCACCTCCGTGGCATGCGCGGCGCCGTAACCGAGGACGCGGAGAAGTGGGGTCGCCCAATCGAAGCGATACAGGTACACCGGCGCCACCTGCGCGTGCGACTCGGTGATCCACACCGCGGGCATTCGGAAGCCGATGTCACGGGAGATCGCCATGCTCCGCACCCCCGAGGGAACGTGCCGGTACGACGAATCGAGATGGTCCGCCTCCGGAATCCGCAGCCCCGGCCGTTCAGCGCCGATCAACGTGAACATGGCGTCGACACCCTGGTCTTTCACCGGCAGCAGCGGGGTCGACATCCAGCGGAACAGCGAGGTCTCGTGACGATTGGTGCCGATCAGCAGCGGCACGCGGTGCGATTCACCGGTGACGATGGCTTCGAGCGGATCCAGCGGAACCAGATCACCGTCGACCACGGGGGCAAAGGCGATGGTCCCCGGAAATCGATTCGGGACCAGGTTGAAGACGGTCGACGACGCGTTCACCAGATTCAGCGCGGGCGTTTGACGCAGGTTTCCCGACCGGACGTACTCGCGGGGGAGCTCGGCCAGCAGCATGTTGGCATAGCGCTCGCCCCGCTCGGCGTCGTACACGGTGGTCGCCGGCGAGCTCTGCGCAATGGCCTTGTGGAACAGGCCTTTCGCCGCGGGCGAGGCCAACAGCGTGGTGACGACGCCCGCGCCTGCCGACTCGCCGAACAGCGTGACGTTGGCGGGGTCGCCACCGAAGCGCTCGATGTTGTCGCGCACCCACCCGAGCGCGGCGATCACGTCCGACAGTCCGCAGTTGGCCTGGAACTCCTGGTCTCCGGACGAGAAGTGACGCAGGTCGGCGAAACCGAAGGCACCCATCCGGTAGTTGAGGGTGACGATGACGGTCGGTGTCCCGCGGGTCACTGACGACTGCACCAGCGAGCCCGGGTCGTACAGCGGCTGCGATCCCGCACCGCACAGGTAGGCGCCGCCGTGCACCCAGACCATCACCGGCAGACGTGCGTCAGTGCCCGCGACGTCGCGCGGGGTTCCGACATTCAGATAGAGACAGTCCTCGTTCGCGTAGGCGTCAGGTCCGAGGTCGATGACCTGCATCACCGGCTGCGGACAGACGGGCGCGTAGTTGCGCGCGTCGACGATCTCGGTGCGTTCCCGGGGCGGCTGAGCGTGGAGCCAGCGACGCGGTCCGGTCGGCCGGGCGGCATAGGCGACGCCGAGCCACAGGTCGGCGGAGGGTGTGCTGGTGCCTCGAAGCGGGCCGTAGACGGTGTCGACGACAAGATCGGTCTCGGTCACGTCGCCCATTTTGCCCGGAGAACCTGGTCCGCGCACCACACGCGATGTCGGAGGGCAGTCGTATTATCTGTGCATGACCGATTCGCTGCCGCTGATCCTTCGTGAAGAGCCGTTCTTCGACGCCATCGAGATCGAACTGCCCGAGGGCGTCGCGGTGGTGACCATGGAGTTCCCCGAGGTCACCCTCGACCGTCTCCCCGAGATCTTCGACAGCCACTTCCACGAACTCGCCCAGGCCGGACCGATCGGCCCCGGATTCGCGATCTATCACGGCGACGTGACCGACGAGTTCGACCTCACCATCGGTTTCCCCGTCGCCGGGCGCACCGATGTCGACGGCCTCGACAACGGGTACTTCCCGACCGGGCACGCGCTGGTGATGTCGCACCTCGGCGGGTTCGACGGCCTCGGTTCCGCATGGGAGTCGCTGATGGAAAGGCACTTCGCCAAGGGTGGTTCCGCCCCGCGCGCGATCGTCGAGGTCTATGTCACCGACCCCAGCGTCATCGAGCACGACGACCTCCGCACCGATCTCTTCGTTCTGCTCTGACAACTTTCTGCGCCGACCAGACAGGAGTGTTCGCATGCCTTCACGCACCGGTACCGCAGCGGTCGGCGATCTCGAGATCTGCTTCGACGAGTTCGGCGACCCCGACGATCCCGCCGTCCTGCTCATCATGGGCATCGGCGCGCAGATGGTGTTCTGGCGCACCGAGTTCTGCGAGCAGATCGCGGCGCACGGCTACCGGGTGATCCGATTCGACAATCGCGACAGCGGGCTGTCGTCGAAGCTCGACGGGGTGGCCCCGGGCGGGGGCCCGCTGTTGCTGAATCTGGCCCGCTACTGGGCGGGCATCCCGACCGCAGGCACCGCGTACACCCTCTCCGACATGGCCGACGACGCCGCCGGGGTTCTCGATCACCTCGGCATCGAGCGCGCCCACATCGTCGGCGCATCCATGGGCGGAATGATCGCCCAGGTCTTCTGCGCCGAGCACGCCGACCGTGCGCTGTCGGCCACGGTGATCATGTCGAGCAACAACCGCCGTTTCCTTCCGCCGCCCGGCCCTCGGCAGATGCTCGCACTGTTGAAGCGGCCGCCCAAGAACGCGACGCGCGACGATGTCATCGCCCAGAGCATGCGCCTGTCGCGCATCATCGGCAGCCCCGTCTACCCACCGGAGCCGGCGGTGGCGCGTGCGCACGCCGCCGAGTATTACGACCGCAGCTTCTATCCGGTCGGGTTCGCCCGCCAGTTCGCCGCCATCATGGGAACTGGCAGCTTGGTCGCCGCCGACCGCCGTATTGCAGCGCCGACGCTCGTCCTGCACGGATCCCATGACAAGCTGATGCGCATGTCGGGTGCCGAAGCGATCGCGAAGACGGTGCGTGGTGCGCACCTCACCGTGGTCGACGGTATGGCCCACGACCTCCCGCGTCCGCTGTGGGACCAGATCGTCGGCGAGCTCACCGGACACTTCGCTGACTCCGATCGCGCTTAGGAGCACTCTGTCATTGTCCAGTCCTGACCTGCCCCACCCGATCGGCGACATCGTCCGCTACCAACGTCAGGTAGCCGCCCTGTCGCTGCGGCAGCTCGCGACGATGGTCGGCATCTCGAATCCCTACCTGTCGCAGATCGAGCACGGCCTGCGCGCGCCGAGCCAAGAGGTTCTCCATGCGCTCGCCGACGCGCTCGGACTCGATGCCGAGGAGCTCGCGGCACCGAGCGACCAGGTGTCTGACGTGGTCGCCGCCATTCAGGCCGACCCGGAATTGACGCCGGAGCAGCAGCGATCCTTGACGCACGTGTACCAGAACATGCTGGTCGCATCGCGTGCGCTCCGTACCGGAGGGGCACCCGGAAGCAATGAGTCCCAGGACTCGCCCAACGACGAATGAGTCGAAATACCCTCACGATCGCCGATCGCTAGCTAGCGTTGCTAGCACCAAGGAATCGTCGACTGTGAGGTTGTGCCATGAACGAGAGCAAGATCACCGTGTGCGGAGGCCCCGGTCGGCCCCCTGTCTCGACCGTCAGCGTCTCGACCGTCAGCGAGGTGCGCCGATGACCGCGACGACGACGCCCACCGCGCCCACTCAGGTCCAACGGTGGGCGCAGGCCCCGACCGATCTCGCCACCGCGTGGATCAAGGGATGGACCGGCTACAGCACCGCCGCCCTGACCTCGGGCACCTTCACTCCGATGCACATGCTCTCGGACTGGGCAGCATGGACGCAGGCGGCGACCAAGCGGACCAAGCCCGACTGGGCCACGCCCCACACGGTGGTGCGCACCTGGCCGCAGGTCCGACTGCTCGACTTCTCGACCCCGGACGCCGACGCGACGCAGGTCCCGATCGTCTTCCTGCCACCCCAGGGCGGACATGCGTCGACCATCGTCGACTACTCCGCCGACCAGAGTCAGGTGCGTACCGCACTCGCCGCGGGCGTCGACCGCGTGTACTCCGTCGACTACCTGCCCGCCACCGAGGCCACCGCGAACATCACCGTCGAGGACTACATCTCGATTCTCGACGAGATCGTCGCCGAGGTCGGCGCCGAGGTCGGCGGAGCAGTTCACCTCGTCGGTGACTGTCAGGGCGGTTGGCTCGCCGCGATCTATGCAGCTCTGCGCCCGCACGCGGTCCGCAGCCTGGCACTGGGCGGCGCCCCCATCGACACGCACGCGGGCGACTCCGCGGTCAGCGAGTGGATGTCCGCGCTCACCCGCCACGGCGACATCGACGCCTACCGCGCGCTCGTCGCAGCGGGCGGCGGCAAGCACCTCGGCGCCAACCAGGTCCTCGGCTTCAAGATGCTCGAGCCCACCGAAGAGTTCAATCGCCTGTGCCAGCTATGGGGCAGCATCCGCGACCCCGAGTACGTGGAGCGGTACGACTCGTTCGCCAACTGGTTCGAGCACGGGCAGGACATGCCCGGCGCCTTCTACCTGTGGGTGGTGGAGCATCTGTTCTTCAAGAACCAGTTGATCGCGGGCGAGCTGGTGGTGGAGGGCACCGTCGTCGACCTGTCGGCGATCGAGGCTCCGCTGTACTTGATCGCGGGCGAACGCGACCACATCACGCCGCCGGCGCAGATGTTCGCACTCGCCGGGGCCGTCTCGACGCCGGCGGACGATGTCCGCACCTGGACCCTGGATGCAGGCCATCTCGGCTTGTTCATGGGCCACGCAGCCCTGTCGGGACCGTGGACCGAGATCTTCGAAGACCTCGCCCGACGCAACCGCGAGACCGCGGTCGCCGCGATCGAATCGAGCGAGGCATGAGCGGGCCGCAGGCAGGTCGTCGCGCCCTGGTCACCGGCGCGGCCGCAGGCATCGGCGCCGCCGTCGCCCAGCGTCTGGCCGACGACGGCGCCCACGTCACCGTGGCCGACGTCGACGGCGACCGCGCGGCACAGTTCGCCGCGCAGATCGGCGGCACCCCGTGGGCCGTCGACCTCACCGACACCGCCGCACTGGCCGATCTGACCCTGGACACCGACATCCTGGTGCACAACGCGGGTATCCAGCATGTGAGCCCGATCCAGGACTTCGAGCCGGAGTGGTTCCATCGCATCCTGGCGCTCATGGTGGAGGCGCCGTTCCTCCTGACGCGCGCCGCCCTGCCCGGCATGTACGAGCGCGGCTTCGGGCGCATCGTGCACGTCTCGTCGGTGCACGGTCTCCGCGCCTCGCCCTACAAGTCCGCCTACGTGACCGCCAAGCATGCCTTGGAGGGACTCGCCAAGGTCACCGCCGCCGAAGGCGGTCCGCACGGCGTCACCAGCAACTGCGTGAACCCCGGCTACGTGAAGACCGCGCTGGTGACCAAGCAGATCGCGGAGCAGGCCGTCGCCCACGGCATCTCCGAGGACGAGGTGGTCGAGAAGATCTTCCTCGCGGGCCCGGTGATCAAGCGGTTGATCGAGCCGTCAGAGGTCGCCGACCTGGTGTCATGGCTGTGCAGCGACGGGGCCGGGATGGTCACCGGATCGTCGTACATCATGGACGGCGGATGGACCGCAACCACCTGAGCACAGGGCACGCCGCCCACCGCCGCTATTCGACGATGATCTTGCCCATCGCGCCGCGGTCGCCGTCGAACATGCGGTGGTTGAGGAACGTGTAGGTGCCCGGTTCCAGGAAGGTCATCTCAACAAAACCGCCCTGCGCGGGCAGGAGGCCCAGTGCCTGCGATCCGCCGCGCAGGGCGTTGTCGCGCCGCAGCAGGTAGGCGCCCTCCTTGTAGACGGTGTCGAACTGGCTGCCGATCACGTGGAACGACAGCGGCTCGTTGGGCCCGGCGTCGAGCACCCACATCCGGATGCGGTCGCCGACCTTCGCTCGCAGCGGCCGGTATACGTACTGGTTCGCGTAGCCGTTGAACATCACCAGGTCGGGAATACCGGCCGCCACCTTGTCGGCATCGATCGGCGCCCCATCCGGCCCGAGGTACCACTCGGACTGGGTGAACAGGTATTCGGCGTCGACGGGAGCCAGATCCGGCGGATCGATCACCACGGCTCCGAACATGCCGGCTGCCAGGTGCACCGGCATCGGCATCGTCGCGCAGTGATACAGCCAGATGCCGGTGTGCTCGGCGCGGAAGCGGTAGACGAGGCGCTCGCCGGGGTTGATGTCGCGCATGTTCGTGTCGGGCGAGACCATGCCCGCGTGGAAGTCGACGGAGTGCGCCATGGTGCCGTTGTTCACCAGCGTGATCTCGAAGGTGTCGCCGAGCTTGCCGCGGAGCACCGGCCCCATCGTCTCCCCGTTATACGTCCAGCGAGTGGCGGTGGTGCCGGGTGCGATCTCGCCGGGCGCCTCGGTCACCTCGAAGGTGTACTTGTGCACTTCTCCCGCGGGTGCCGGAGCCAACCGCGGATCGCGAGCCCGGAAGTCGGGGCCCGGATCCTTCATGAAGTCCACCGTGGCCGCGGGCCCGGTCGCGGGACCACCGGCGCCGTGTCCGTCGTGGCCAGTGGAGCCGTCGTCGCCCTCGACCTTGATGTGCAGGACCATCCCCTGCTGCCGGTGGCCGATGATCGAGCACCAGCCTTCGATCGACCGTCCGACGACGCCGACGTCGACGGTCGCGGACTGTCCCGGCGCGAGGCGACCGGTGTTCTGTCCGGTCTCGAGGACGAGGTCGTGCACCATGTCGTCCTTGTTGGTCACGGTGAGGACCAGGCGGTCGCCCTTCGGCACCGTGATGGTCTCCGGGGTGAATCGCATGCCGACCGCGTCGACCTGAACGGTCGTCGTCTGGCCGGTGGGTGCCACACCTCCGGAGGCGTCGTCGGCCGACAGCGTCCCGCCGCCGCCCAGCGCCACCCCCACCGAGATCACCAGCGCGAGTGCGGTCGCGGCGGCGACACCTTGGAGTCCGAGTTGCGGCGCCCGAGACCCGACAGTCGCCGGGGCGGCGGCGGGCGCCTCCGAGACATCGCTCGCAGCCGCCTGCGCTCGCCGCACTGCCATCGCGGCGACCGCACTGCGAATCATGATCGGCAGGAACAGGATGTACGCCAGCATCACCAGCGCCGAGAGGGTCACCTTGACCCAGCTGGTGAGCGGCATCAGCCACAGCAGCAAGCCGGCGTTGATCACGAGCACCCGCCACAGCCACCAGGTGTTCATCACGCGCTTGCCCGCGACCGTCACCTCGCCGCCGCCCATCATGGTCGGCAGCAGGTGACTCATCACACCGAGCAGCAACTGACCGGCGAAGCCCGCCAAGAACCACACCGTGAGCAGCGAGATGCGCGAGGCGTCGAACGGCCCGGTCAGCAGGATCACGGCGTAAGCCGTCAGCGACCCGATGAGCCAGAGCAGCGCCGCGGTGATCGAGGCCGACGCGTAGGAGTCGGGCGGTCGCCGCAGCAGCACCGGCACGAACGGCGCGACGACGATCAGCCACCCGACGAGGTAGACCCCGACGCCGACGGCCGCGACCACCGGTTGGTCCGAGAGCGCGCCCGAGCAGATCACCGCGACTCCGACCACCAGCGCTGCGAGTGCCGGCGGCCGTCGCCGAGTGCTCACCTGCGTCTCCCCCAGCAGGCGCGGGAACATCACCATAAGGACACCTGCGGCGGCCAGACCCAGGAACCCGAGAATGTTGAGCGCCTGGTGCGCCACCAGGAAGCCCGCCTGTTCGGGGTCGGCGAAACCGTAGGCCAACGCGACTCCGAAGCCGGCGCCGAAGGGCAGCAGGCAGGCGGACGCGACGAAGAACCACGCGCTGCCTTCGTTCTCTGCCGGGCCCTCGCCCCGTTCGGCCCGCACTCGCCGCGACTCGCCGATCAACAGGGCGAGCGCCACCGCATGCCACGCCAGCACACTGCCGATCACGATGGCGCCGACCATGGTGACCTGCCACCATGCGCCGAGCATGCCGACGATGATCACGAGCAGACCGACGTTGACGGCATAGATGCGACCGATCTGCCACGGTCGCCGCTCCGGCGGCAGATGATGTCCCAGGAAACGTTCGGCGAGGGTCTGCGACCACAGCAGGATCGAGTTCGCGACCAGCCCGATCGTGAAGATGTGGACCAGCAGCCAGCGCGAGTTCGGGATGGCCCAGTGCGCCAATCCCACCAGGATCAACACCATCATCCAGACCCGCACGGGCATGCCCGCGCGACGGTGCCAACTGGTCGGCCGCCGATCCCGCGTTCTGTTCACGCCCCAATATTAAGGAGAGAACTCCTCGAAAAGGTCGCCGGGCGACGCGGATCACCGCATATCCGCCCCGGATTCTCGGTACGCCGTGGATCGACCGGGGAGAATACACCGGCCGGGCCCAGACGGGACCGGCCGGTTGGAGCCCCCTGTCAGGATTGAACTGACGACCGCTCGCTTACAAGGCGAGTGCTCTACCACTGAGCTAAGGAGGCCTGCCGCGGAAGTATATAGGGTCACATCCACAACCCGTAACGCCCGGTGGCGGGCCGACGAAATCCCCCGGGAACCGGCACAGAAGCGCCTGTCGGCCGGTGCCGACAGATGCCAGTATCGATAGCGGAGACCCGTTCCTCGGGCCCGACCGCGCGACGAACCTGTGAGGAGACAGGGTGCGACTGAAGACCGCGTTCCGGCAGGGACTCGACAAGCTCGTCGGTGAGGCCACGGCGACGATCGACACGATCGAGCCGGGCAGCATCGTCACCGCACCGCGCAAACCGATCCCGCTCGACGACGAGGCGGCCATCACCGAGGTCCTCGACCTCGCGGCCCGCATCGGCGCAGTCCTTCTCGACTCCGGCACCGGCGCCATCGACACCCGCAGTCAGATCGAGTTCGTCGCGGGCATCTATGGTCTCGACGACATCGAGATCGACGTCACCTACAACACCATCCTGGTGAGCGCGCGCCGCGGCCCGACACTGCCGCCCGTCACCACCGTCCGAACCGTGCATTACCGCTCGCTCGACTTCACCCGCCTCGCACACGCCGACCGCCTGGTTCGCCGCATCCGCCAGTTGGCGATCACCCCGGGCACGGCGCACCGCATCGTCGACGGCATCACCAGCAGCCCGCACCCCTATCCGTACTGGATGGCGAACCTGGCGTGGGGCGCCATGGCGCTGGGCATCGCCATCCTGCTCGGGGGCACGACGATCGTCGGAACGACGGCGTTCCTCACGACCATCGTGATCGTTGCGCTCAACCGTCGGCTCGCCCGCATCGGCACCCCGATCTTCTTCCAGCAGATGGTCGGCGGCTTCATCGCGGTGCTGCCTGCGGCCGGGCTGTATCACTGGCGCGAGGCGCTCCATCTCACCTTCGCGCCGTCGCAGATCATCGCGGCGGGCATCGTCGTGCTGCTGTCGGGCCTGTCGCTGGTGGGATCGGTGCAGGACGCGATCACCGGGGCGCCGATCACCGGTACCGCCCGGTTCTCCGAGGTGGTGCTGATGACCGGCGGCATTCTCGCCGGCGTCGGCCTGGCGATTCGGCTGATCGAGACCGTCGACATCAACCTGCCGGGCCTCACCACCTCGTCGCCGTTCGGCCCGTCGGACCCGGTCTCGAGCCTGCTGGGTGGCGCCATCGCGGCCGGCGCGTTCGCTGCGGCCAGCTACGCCGAGCGACGCGCGATTCCGGTGGCTCTCGGAGCGGGCATGCTGGCGTCCGGCGTGGTCAGCGGGCTGTCGTTCACGGCCGTCGGACCCATCGTGGCGAGCGCGATCGCCGCCGTGGTGGTCGGGCTCATCGGTGGTCTGGCCGCACGTCGCGCACTGGTCCCCCCGCTGGTGGTCGCAGTCGCGGGCATCACGCCACTGCTGCCCGGCCTCGCGATGTATCGCGGCCTCTTCGGAGTGATGAGCGAGCAGACCCTTCCCGGACTCCGCGAACTCGCCACCGCGCTCACCATCGGCTGTTCCATCGCAGCCGGAGTGACCCTCGGCGAGTTCATCGCCCGCACCATCAAACGACCGCATCTGCCGCCCGGCCTGATCCGCCCGCGGATCCCGGGCCGAGAGAACCGCCTCGAGGGCTTGACCCTCACGCGACGTAAGCCACCACGATCGAAGACATGACGGTGACGAGCAACGCGACGGGCAACCAGACGGACCCCACCTGGACGGTGGGCAGGCTGGCCGATCTGACCGGGGTCACGGTGCGCACCCTGCACCACTACGACCAGATCGGACTGCTGTCGCCGACCGAGCGCACGCCGGCGGGCTATCGCCTCTACACCGAGGCCGACCTCGCTCGCCTGCAGCGCATCGTCGTCTACCGGCGGCTCGAGATGCCGCTGGACGAGATCGCGACCCTGCTCACCGGAGACGACGACCCGGTCACCCATCTCCGCAGGCAACGCGACGCCGTCATTTCCCGGCTGCGCGAGTTGACCGAACTCGTCACGGCCATCGATCGAGCAATGGAGAGAGAAATGGCTCAGCAACCGGCGACCCCAGACGACATGCGGGAGATCTTCGGCGACGGCTTCCAGGACGAGTACCAGGCCGAGGCTCAGGAGCGCTGGGGCGACACCGACGCCTGGCGGCAGTCGGCGAAGCGGACGGCGAAGTTCAGCAAAGCCGACTGGCAGCAGATCAAGGACGAGACCGACGAGATCAACGCCGCGTTCGTCGCCGCGCTGCGCTCCGGCGAACCCGCCACCGGCACGGCCGCGATGGATGCCGCCGAGCAGGCTCGGCGGCAGATCAACGACCGTTTCTACGACTGCAGCCACGAGTTCCACCGGTGCCTCGGCGACATGTATGTGAGCGATCCGCGGTTCACCGCGACCTACGAGGAACTGGCGCCGGGACTGGCTCAGTTCGTCCGCGATGCGATCGCCGCCAACGCCGACAGGCACACCTGATTCGCTCGGGTAGAATCCCCGGCATGGCAGCAAACCCCACCCCCGACATCGCCGACGACGACGAGCTGGAGCCGGTAGCCGACGAGACCGCACACATGGCCCGACGAGTCGTGGCCGCCTACGCAACCGACGCGGACGAGTGCCGCATGCTGTTCGCGATGCTCGGCATCGCGCCCGGCGAGGCCGCCTAGGGCATGACTGCGCCCGACGGGCACCCTGCGGCGGGTGCGAACTTCGTTGTCGTCGCAAATCGACTTCCCGTCGACAAGCGTGTCGAACCCGACGGGACCACCGTCTGGAAGCGGGCGCCCGGCGGTCTGGTGACAGCCCTGACGCCCACCTTCGCCTCCCGCACGGGAGCGTGGGTGGGCTGGTCCGGCATCCCCGATTCCGCTGAGAATCCCCCGGTGGACGGCATCGACATCCACGCGGTTCCACTGAGCCACGACGAGATCGCCGACTACTACGAGGGCTTCTCGAACGCCACCCTGTGGCCGCTGTACCACGACGTGCTGGTGAAGCCCGAGTACCGCCACGACTGGTGGGACACCTACGTGACGGTGAACCGCCGGTTCGCCGAGGAGACCTCGCGGGCCGCCGCCCCCGGTGCCACCGTCTGGGTGCACGACTACCAGCTGCAGCTGGTCCCGGCGATGCTCCGGGACCTTCGCCCCGACCTCCGCATCGGCTTCTTCCTCCACATTCCGTTCCCCCCGCGCGAGCTGTTCAGCCAGCTGCCGTGGCGACGCGAGATCCTCGAAGGCCTGCTCGGCGCCGACCTGATCGGTTTCCACCTGCCGGGCGGTGCCGAGAACTTCCTGTCGCTGGCCCGTCGCATCCTGGGCGTCGAGGTCTCCACCGACCCCGTCGGGGTTCGCGACCGGTTCGGCACCGTCGCCTACGACGGCCGCACCGTCCAGGTGGGCTCGTTCCCGATCTCGATCGACTCGGCGAACGTCGCCGCCAACGCCGCGCGCATGGCCGACCGTGCCGCCGAGATCCGCGCCGAACTCGGCGACCCGGAGGTGCTGCTGCTCGGCGTCGACCGTCTCGACTACACCAAAGGCATCGACGTCCGGCTCGCCGGCCTGGAACGGTTGTTCGCCGCGGGCCGACTCGATCCGGCCACCACCGTGCTGGTGCAGCTGGCCAGCCCGAGCCGCGAGCGGGTCGACAGCTACATCGAGATGCGCAATCGGATCGAGCAGACCGTCGGCCACATCAACGGCACCTACGGAACCGCGGCCCGGCCGCCCATCCGCTATCTGCTGCAACCGGTGCCGCGCGACGAGCTCCTCGCCTACTTCCGCGCCGCCGACGTCTGCCTGGTGACCCCGATGCGCGACGGCATGAACCTGGTGGCCAAGGAGTACCTCGCCTCCCGGGACGATCTCGGTGGCGCCCTGGTGCTCAGCGAGTTCACCGGCGCCGCCGCCGAGCTCACCGAGGCCTATCAGCTGAACCCGTACGACGATCGCAGCGTCGACGACGCCATCGCCGCGGCCGCGACCGATCCCGTCGAGGAGCGGCGTGAGCGGATGACGGCGTTGCACGAACAGGTGATGACCAACGACGTCGACCAGTGGGCGCACGCCTTCCTCGACGCGTTGGCCGCGGATCGATGAGCCGACCGGTGCTCGACGAGGCCTTGACGACCGCGCTCGCGAAGCTCGCCGCCCGACCGCGGATCCTGGTGGCCTCCGACTACGACGGATGCGTGTCACCGATCGTGTCGCGGCCGGAGGACGCGGTCCCGAATCCGCGGTCGATGGCCGCGCTCGAAGCGTGCGCGAGGACGGCGGACACCGTCGCCGCCCTCGTGTCCGGCCGCGCGCGGTCCGACCTGCAGTCGTTGTCCGGCGCGAGTGACCGGTTGACCCTGGTCGGCAGCCACGGCTCGGAGTTCGCCGAGGGATTTGACACCGCGGTCGGCGACGCCGAGCGCGAGTTGCTGGCCCGCATCATCGCCGAGTTCGAGACGATCAGCGCGCGCTTCCCCGGCACCTCGGTGGAAATGAAGCCGATCAGCACCACCCTGCACGTCCGCAACGCCTCCGACGACGACGCCGCCGCGGCCCTGCGGCTCGCCGAGTCCGGTCCGGCGTCGTGGGACGGCGTGTACGTGACGCACGGCAAGGCCGTCGTCGAGCTCGCGGTGATCGAGACCAGCAAGGGGCACGCCCTCGACCGCCTACGCGACGCCCTCGCGGTGGATGCGATCGTGTACCTCGGCGACGACGTCACCGACGAGAAGGCCTTCGCCCATCTGCGTGACGGTGACGTCGGCGTGAAGGTCGGAGCGGGTGACACCGCCGCGCAGTACCGGGTGGCCGATCCCGACGGGGTCGCCGCGGTGCTGGAGACACTCGTCTCCCTGCGGGGCTGACCGGTCTCCCTGCGGGGCTAACCGCTACTCCCCCACGACCCCCAGCGGATCGGCGTACAGCGCCGACAGCGCGACCGCGATCGCCGCGGATTCCGTCACCTGCACACCGAAGCACGTCGGCACGATCTCCAGCGGTCCCGGCAGCAGGGTCGCCGCGTCGAACGCCGCCTGCACCGGAGCCAGTCCGTGCGGATGCGCCGAGAAAGCGTCGCCCGCCACGACGATCTCGTCCGGATTCAGGACGTCGCGCATGGTCGCGACCGCCTCACCGAGAACGCGAGCGCGGTCGTCGGCGACGACGCCCGCCGAATCGGCCACTCCGAGTCGGGCGGCCGCGGCCTTGGTGGCCGCCGTGCCGATGACGCCCTGGAGCGCCGCGACCGGCTCGGTGTCGAGCACCCCGGGGCGCACCGGCAGCCCGGCAATGGTCCCGGCGCCGCGGGCCGGCTGATGAACGTCGCCGTCGATGATCAGTGCCATGCCGACCGTCTCGCGCGCATAGAAGACCAGACTCGACCCGGTGCGCGTCACGGTGGACGCCAGGAGCAGTTCGGCCGCCGCCATCGCCTGCACGTGTTCGGCCACCGAGACCGGCACACCGAGCACGGCGTGCAGTCGCTGCCCGAGCGGCTGTCGTGCCCAACCGAGAATCGGGTGGTCCACCACGCCCGTGTCTTCGTCCACCACTCCGCCCAGCGCCGCACCGCCCCACAGGACCCGACGGCCGGAGAAACGACCGGCGAGTTCACTCAGCAGATCGCAGAGTCGACCGATCGCCGTCTCGGCGTCGGTCCCGGTGAGTTCCTGGGTGCGAATGGCGTGGCTGTACAGGGTCCGACCGCCGACATCGGCGATCACCAGGGCTGTTCGCCGTGCACCGATGTGAATGCCCGCCACGCAGTACCGTTCGCCGTCGAGCGTCAACGGCCGCTTGGGCCTGCCGACTCCGGAACTGCTGAGCAGATCGGGTCGCTCCACCACCAGGCCGACGTCGAGCAGGGCGTTGACCTGACGATTCACCGTCGCCGCGGAGAGTCCGGTGTCGGCGACGAGTTGGTCTCGGGTGGCGGGGGCGCCCACCCGGACGGCGTTCAGGACCGCTGCGGCCGGGCCGGTCCCGAAGTGGAGGGGCGCGGCCACAACGCCGCTGATCGTCATGGCCCCGAACTTAGCAGTCATTCATGACCGCGATCACCGTGACCGCCGAGCGCGCGCGGCCGCATCTCTTAGACTCGAGGCATGACCAACCCGGGAAACGCAGTCGGCAACAACAAGATCGCAGTGGTGACGGGCGCGAGTTCGGGAATCGGCGCGGCCACCGCCCGGGCCCTCGCGCGCGACGGTTACTCGGTGGTCCTCGGCGCTCGTCGCACCGATCGGGTGGAGACCCTCGCCGAGGAGATCGGCGGCCGGGCGATGTATCTCGACGTCACCGACGCCGCCTCGGTAGAACGCTTCGTCGCAACGCTCGACACCGTGCACGTGCTGGTCAACAACGCCGGCGGCGCCAAGGGACTCGCGCCGGTCTCCGAGGCCAACCTCGAGGACTGGCGATGGATGTGGGAGACCAACGTGGTCGGCACCCTCCGGATCACCAAAGCGCTGCTGCCCAAACTCGAGGCATCGGGCGACGGCCTGATCGTCACGATCACCTCCACGGCGGCGCTCGAGGTCTACGACAACGGCGCGGGCTACACCTCCGCCAAGCACGCCCAGGGGGTGCTGCACCGCACGCTGCGACTGGAACTGATCGGCAAGCCGATCCGCCTCACCGAGATCTGCCCCGGCATGGTCGAGACCGAGTTCTCGCTGGTCCGCTTCAACGGCGACGAGGCCAAAGCCGACGCCGTCTACAAGGGTCTGCAGCCGATGATCGCCGACGACATCGCCGAGCTGGTCGCGTTCACCGCGTCCCGGCCGCCGCACGTGAACCTCGACCAGATCGTCGTACGTCCCCGCGACCAGGCGACGTCACGCCGGAACATCAAGACCGGCTAGCGCGAGCTGCCGTCAGCCGACCAACAGGTCCGCGTACTCGGCGACGAACTCGGGTGCCACGAGCCCGCGCAGCGACAGCGCGAGTTGCGCCCGGATGTACCCGTCGATGTCGAGCGTCCGCTCGAAGTACCAGTGCTTGAGCGCCCACGCGTGTGCCAGCAGCAGCAGGTTGTAGGCCACCAGATCCGAGTGCTGCGCCACCAGCCGTCCCTCGGCTATGCCGTCGGCCAGGGCGCGACGCAGCGGATCGACCGTCGCCACCTCCAGTTCCTTGATCCGTTGTCGGGCCTCGTGACCGAGCGCATTGCTCTCCCGGTAGGTCAGCAGCGCCGCGTGGCGACGTGAATCGATGACCCGGCAATACGCGCCGAACGCAGCCCCCACGCGGCGGACGGGATCGTCTCCGGCGTCGGCGATGGCCGCGGGCACCTCCACCTCGAACTGGGTCAGCACGTCTGTGATCACGGCCAGCAGGACGTCGTCCTTGCTACCGAAATAGCGGTAGATCAGCCCGACACTCACCCCGGCTTCGGCCGCGAGCGCCTGCATCGAGACGGCCTCCGATCCGGTCTTCTCCATGAGCCGGGCCGCGGCGTCGAGCAGCTGCCGAGACCGCTGTGACGCACGCGCCTCTCGCGCCGCGACGTCGGGATCGAGAATCTCGGACATCGTTGTCTCCCTCCAACCGAGTAGCCCTAACGGTAGATGAACGAATATTCATCTTTCTGGTCGGACCCCTTGACGGCCCGCACTAATGAATCTATGTTCATCATTAATGAACCAATGTTCATTCTCACTCGACACGGCACCCGAACGCAAGGACGGTCATCATGAACTTCTCCGACTACCAGCATCTTCTGTTCGAACGTCGCGCCAACGGCGTCCTGCTGATCACCCTCAACCGACCCGAGGTCTTCAACGCCACCAACGAGACGATGCACGCCGAACTCGCACGGGTGTGGGGCGAGGTCTCGGCAGACCCGGAGACTCGCGTGGCCGTCGTCACCGGGGCGGGCAAGGCCTTCTCCGCGGGCGGCGACCTCTCCATGGTCGAAGCCATGGCAGGCGACCACGAACGCGTGGCCGACATGCTCGATGAGATGAGCCGCCTGGTGTACGGCCTCGTCGACTGCAACAAGCCGGTGATCTCCGCGATCAACGGCGTCGCCGTCGGCGCGGGCACCGTGGTCGCCCTGCTGGCCGACATCTCCGTCTGCGCGGAGGACGCCAAGCTCGGCGACGGGCACGTGAAGCTGGGTGTCGCCGCGGGCGACCACGCCGCGATCCTGTGGCCGCTGCTCGCCGGAATGGCCAAGGCCAAGTACTACCTGATGACCGGCGAGATGATCACCGGAGCCGAGGCCGAGCGGATCGGCCTGGTCACCAAGGCCCTCCCCCGCGACCAGGTGCTTGACGAAGCCCTCCGGATCGCCGAGGTGATGGCGACCGGTTCGCAGAACGCCATCCGCTGGACCAAGAAGTCGCTGAACAACTGGATGCGCAACGCCGGTCCCATCTTCGATCAGTCGGCCGCCTACGAGATGCTCTGCTTCATGGCGCCCGACGTCGTCGAGGGCTACACCGCGCTCCGCGAGAAGCGCGCGCCCGCCTTCCCATCGGCCGCACCGACCGCCCCCACCGCCTGATCCGACCAGCGCACGAGAAGGAACCGCCACCATGAGCACCACATCCATCGCCGTCGTCACCGGAGCCGGTTCGGGCATCGGCCGTGCCATCGCCCTGGCCCTCGCCGAGCGCGGTGACACCGTCGTCGCCGCCGACCTCGACCTCGACGCCGCCATCGCGACCGTCGAGCAGGGACCGGCCGGACGCATTCACGCCATGGAAGTCGACATCGCCGACCGCAGTCGGGTGGACGCGCTCCGCGACCGGGTGACCGCCGAACTCGGCGTCGCCGACATCCTGGTGAACGCCGCAGGCTGGGACCGCACCGACCAATTCCTGAATGCCACCCCCGAGTTCGCCGAGAAGGTCGTCGCCATCAACTATCTGGGTCCGGTGCACATGTGCAGCGCGTTCCTGCCGGGGATGGTCGACGCCGGGAACGGCGGCAAGGTCGTCAACGTCGCCAGCGACGCGGGCCGCGTCGGCAGCGCGGGCGAGACCATCTACGCCGGAGCGAAGGGCGGCGTCATCGCGCTCACCAAGTCGCTGGCTCGCGAGATGGCGCGACACGGTATCAACATCAACTGCGTCTGCCCCGGCCCCACCGACACGCCGCTGTTCGCGTCGCAGGCCGAGAAGCTGCAGGAGGCCTTGATCCGGGCCATCCCGTTCCGCCGTCTCGCGCGGCCGGAGGAGATCGCCGCGCCGGTCGTCTTCTTCGCGTCCGACGCCGCGTCGTTCATCACTGGCCAGGTGATCAGCGCCAGCGGCGGCCTCACCATGGCCGGCTGACCGCGCCTCGTTCAAGGAGCCCCCGATCATGTCTTACACATACGACGCCCGCGCCTACCGCGAGTACTTCGAGAACGACTTCACCTACCTGAACGGCTTCCGTCGGAACGTCCATCGCTTCGCCGACCGCCCGGCGATTCAGCTCGCCGAGACCGGCGAGAACATCACCTACGCCGACCTCGGCGGCCGAGTCGACGCCCTCGCTGCGGGTTTGATCGCGGCGGGCGTGCAGCCCGGCGACGTGGTGGCCTATCAACTGCACAACGGTCCCGAGTTCGCCGAGCTCTACCTCGCGACGCAGGCCGCGGGCGCGGTCGGAGCCCCGATGAACTTCCGGCTCGCCGCAGGCGAGACCGCTTACATCCTGAGCACCACGCGCCCGAAGGTCTTCGTCTACGACACCTCGCTCGGCGAGGTCGTCGCGACCGCCCTGGAGCACGCGACCCACGTGCCGGAGGTGCTCGTCGCGGTCGGGGACGGCGAACCGCTCGCGGGACGCGACGGCAGCACCGTCCTCCGCTACCGCGACCTTCCGGAGCCGGGCGGCACGCCCCCGCCGCCGCAGCGCACGGTGTGGGACGAGACCACGCGGTTGTTCACCTCGGGCACCACCGGCATGCCGAAGGCCGTGCCGATGAACAGCATGATCGAGGTCTTCAGCGCGCACGACGTGATCATGCAGTTCCCGCTCTCGCCCGAGGACAAGACACTGAACATGACGCCGTGGTTCCATCGCGGCGGACTGTACTGCGCGGGCCCCAACCCCACCTTCTACCTGGGCAGTTCACTGGTCCCGATGCACACTTTCGATGCCAACGCGACGCTCGACCTGGTGGAGCGGCTGGGGCTCACCTTCCTGATCGGCGCACCGACCAACCTGGCGATGCTGGCCCGCGCGCAGGTGGCCCGCCCGCGCGATCTCTCGACGCTCAACGGTCTCGTGACCATGGGCGCACCGCTCGAGCGCGAGGCCGCGCTGCACTACCAGGAAGTGCTGAATCCGCGAATCTTCAACGGCTACGGCAGCACCGAGGGATTCTGGAACACCTTCCTGCGGCCCACCGACCTGCCCGCCATGGCCGGGACCGCAGGCCGCTCGTGCATCGACGACGACGTCGCCGTCGTCGCCGTCCGCGACGGCGGGCTGGCTGATCCCAGCGACGTCGTCGCCCGCGACAACACCGCGGTCGGCGAGGTGATCGTCCGCTCCCCGAAGGGCGCCGCGCAGTACTACGACAATCCCGAGCAGGACGCCGCCAAGTTCCGCGACGGCTGGCTGTACATCGGCGATCTGGCCACCTGGGACGAGAACGAGTTCGTGACAATCGTCGGCCGCAAGGACGACATGCTGCTCTCCGGCGGCGAGAACGTCCACCCGGTGCAGGTCGAGGAAGCGCTGAACGCCCATCCCGGCGTCGCCGACTCGCTGGTGGTCGGCGTGCCCGACGACGAATGGGGGCAGCGGGTGGTCGCGTATGTGGTGCGCGTCGACGGCGACACCACCAGCGCGGAGCAACTCGACGCCCACTGCCACCACCATCCGATGCTGTCGTCGTTCAAGCGGCCGCGCGCCTACCGGTTCGTCGATCAGCTCCCGGTCTCGGCGACCGGGAAGAAGCTGCACTACAAGGCCACCGAACAGGCTCGCGACGACCTCGCTTCCGGCCGCTTCGAGCACATGGGAGGACGATCATGAGCGCACTGCAACTCGACGACGAGCACCGGCAGTTCCGGGATCTGGCCCGCAGTTTCGTGGCCGAGAAGATCGTCGGTCAGCACGAGGGCTGGGAGCAGTCGGGCCGACTGCCCGCGTCGATGTTCACCGACGCGGGCGGACACGGACTCCTGGGGTTCCCGGTTCCGGAGGAGTTCGGCGGACCGGGGGTCGACGATTTCCGCTACCACGCGATCATCGTCGAAGAGGTGGCCCGCGTCGGTGCGGCCGCCGCCGCGATCGCGTTCTCACTGCAGAACGACGTGGTGCTTCCGTACCTGACCGACCTCGCCGACGCCGAACAGCAGGCCCGCTGGCTGCCCGGAACGGTGACGGGCGAAACCGTGCTCGGCATCGCGATGACCGAACCCGGCACCGGCAGCGATCTGGCGGGCATCGCGACCACCGCGGTCCGCGACGGCGACGACTACGTGGTCAACGGCGCCAAGACGTTCATCTCCAACGGCGAGAACGGCACCCTGTTCGTGGTGGCCGTGCGCACCGGCCCCGAGCGGCACGGCGGACTGTCGTTGCTGGTGGTCGACGCCGAGACCCCCGGCTTCGAGCGCGGCCGCAATCTCGACAAGATCGGTCTGCACGCGCAGGACACCAGCGAGCTCGCCTTCACCGACATGCGCGTGCCCGTCGCCAACCGGCTCGGCGCCGAGGGCGACGGCTTCTATCAGCTGGTGCGGAATCTTCCGCAGGAGCGCCTGTCGCTGGCGGTCGGCGCCGTCGCCGCCGCCGAAGGGGTCTTCGCGGCCACCCGCGAGTACGTGGAGCAGCGTCGTGCGTTCGGCTCGCCGATCGGCGGCTTCCAGAACACCCAGTTCGTGATGGCCGAGCTGGCCACGGAGCTCGACCTGGCGCGCACCTTCCTGGACGACTGCCTCGCCCAGCACGTGGCGGGCGAGCTCACCGCAGCCCGTGCCGCCAAGCTCAAGTGGTGGACCACCGAACTCCAGGTCCGCGTCGCCGACCGATGCCTGCAACTGCACGGCGGGTACGGCTACATGCGCGAGTACCCGGTGTCGCGGGCGTTCGTCGACGCGCGCATCCAGACGATCTACGGCGGCACCACGGAGATCATGAAGACCATCATCGCGAAGGACCTGGGCTTGTAGGGCTACGCGGACACGCGTCCGCTACTGGAAGACCACCGTCTTGCGGTCGTGGACGAGGACCCGGTGCTCCAGGTGCCAGCGGACGCCGCGGGCCAGCACCAGCGTCTCGATGTCACGGCCCTGGCGGACCATGTCGGCGGCGGAGTAACCGTGGTCGATGCGGCTGACGTCCTGCTCGATGATCGGACCCGCGTCGAGGTCGGCGGTCACGTAGTGGCACGTGGCGCCGATCAGCTTGACGCCGCGATCGAAGGCCTGGTGATACGGGCGGGCGCCGATGAAGCTCGGCAGGAAGCTGTGGTGAATGTTGATGGCCCGCCCGGCCCACGCCTCGCACAGCTCGGGCGGCAGGATCTGCATGAAACGCGCCAGCACGATCGCATTCGGGTCGTAGCCCTCCACGATCCGCTGCACCTCGGCGAAGGCCTCGGCCTTGCCCTCCTTCGGAAACGGCACGTGGTGGAACGGGATGCCGAAACGGGTGGTCAGTTGCTCCAGATCCCGGTGATTGCCGACCACGGCGCTCACCTGCGCCGGGAAGTCGCCACGCTCGGCACGCGAGAGGATGTCGGTGAGGCAGTGACTGTCCTTGCTCACCAGCAGCACCACCGACTTCTCCGCACCGGAGTCGGTGACGTTCCATTCCGCTTCCGGACCGAACATCGCGGCCACCTCGGCGAACCGCCGACGGAATTCCTCGACCGGCATGCCGACCGAGTCCGCGCGCACCGCCTGGCGGGTGAAGAACCAGCCCGTCGACGGATCCGAGTGATATGCGGCCTCGGTGATCCAGCCGCCGACTCCGGTCAAGAACCCGGAGAGTCCGGCGACGATGCCGGTGCGGTCGGGGCAGCCGAGAGTCAGAACGAAACGACGTTCGTCGTCGTCTGAGGAGATCTGGGAGTTGCTCACCCGTCTAAGTGTGCCAAGCTCGAATTCGTGATCAACACCAACCTGACCCGAGCGGCTGTCGCAGCGATGGTCGACCACACGATCCTCAAGCCCGAGACCACGCGCGCGGAGGCCGAAGCCACCGTCACCGAAGGACTCGATCTGGGTGTCTACGCCATCTGTCTGTCGCCGTCGATGCTGCCGATCGACACCGGCACAGCCGAGACGTGCGTGGTGGCGGGCTTCCCGTCGGGCAAGCACCACTCGCTGGTCAAGGCCGCCGAGGCTCGGCTCGCCGTCGACACCGGCGCCGACGAGGTCGACATGGTGATCGACGTCGGCGCGGCGGTCGCAGGCAACTACGACGAGGTCTTCGCCGACGTGATGACCGTCCGCGAGGCCATCGGCCACGACGTGGTGCTGAAGGTGATCGTCGAGTCGGCCGTGCTCCTGGAGACGATCGGTGAGGAAGGCCTCGCCCAGGTGTGCCGTCGCTGCGTCGAGGCCGGCGCCGACTTCGTGAAGACCTCCACCGGATTCCATCCGTCAGGCGGTGCGAGCGTCCGCGCGATCGAGGTGATGCGCGCGGCGGTCGGACCGGATCTCGGAGTCAAAGCCAGCGGCGGCATCCGGACCGCGGAGTTCGCCGCCGAGCTCATCGCGGCCGGGGCCACCAGGCTCGGCCTGTCGGGCAGCCGCGCGGTGCTCGACGGCTTCCCCGAGTAGCCCGTAAACACTTCCACCGTTGATCGTTACCCGGAGCGGGTCACGATCAACGGTGGAAAGGCGATCGGGGAGGTCAGCGGCAGGACCTAGACCGAGCAGCCGTTTCCGCCGCTCGTGTCGCCGATCTGCTCAGCCGCCGACTTCAGGTTGACGTCGGTACCGGCGAACGCGAAGTCGACACCGTCCTTGGCGACGTCGAGCTTCGAGACCTTGATCTGCTTGAAGAGCGGGCCGAACATGGCCGTGGTGACCTGATCGACGACCGGTTGGGCGAAGTCGTTCGGCAGGCCGAAGACCAGGGCGGTGGCCTCCTTGACCTCGAACGTCACCGCACCGTCCTTCACGATGGGCTTCAAGGTGACGGTGGCGGGCACCGGGATGATCGCGACGGTGAAGGTGGTCGAGATCTTCAACGTCCCGGCCGACGGGTCGGCGGTGATCTCCTCGATCGTGCTGCCTGTCTGCTGACCGTTACCCTCGCCCCCCTGGGTCAGCGACTTGATCCGCTCGTAGGGCAGGAAGCCGTTGCCTTCGAGCTTCTGCACGGTGCCGCCGTCGGTGCTGATCCCCTCCGCGCGGGCGTGCAGGCGAATGTTGTTGCTGTCGCCCGACGAGGTGTCGACTTGAACCCACGGGACGTCGCCGTCCATCATCGACAGCAGCATCGGTCGTCGCGAGACGGAGACGTCGGTCTGCGTGCCGGTCAGGTTGTCGAAGGAGGTCTGCAGGCAGCTGGTGACCTTGTTTCGGATGTAGAGTTCGGAGCCGACGCCCGCGATCACCACCAGCAGGACCACAGCGGCCACCACCAGACCGATGGTCCGACCGCGTCCGCGTTTGCGACCGCCCGACGACTTCATCGGCGATGACATCACCGGGCCGCTGGGCGGCGGAGTCGGCGGACCCGACGGAATCGGCTCGAACGCGCTGGAATCCAGCGCATCCATCTGCATCGTCGGCGGCTTGCCCGTCTGCGAGTAGGCGTGCGTCTTCGGGTCCTGGACGGCCCGGATCGGCCCGGTGATCACTTCTCCGGTGGGGGTCTCGTCGAGGACGGCCGGCGGCGGGTCGTTCGACGGCACGGGAACGGTCGGCTGATCGCCCGCGGACATCTCGCTCGTGGCGTCGTCTGCCGACTGCTCGCCGGCGGGCCCATCAGCGGACGAGGCGTCGGCATTCGGCTCGACGGCAGCCGTCGACTCATCAGCGGTCGACTCGTCGACCGCTGGCTCGTCCGCGGTCAGGTCGTCGGGGTGCTGCGACGAGGGGTCTCGCTCGGTCATATGCGTGTGGTCCCATCCAGTCGGGGAATTTCGCGGGCATTGGCAAGCACGGCCAGCGCCTCGCGCGCTTTGCGTGTCAAGCCCAGGTCGATGTCGTGGACGCCGGTGTGCGCCGCAGAATCGTAGTCGGCGATCACGCTACCGAACGGATCTGAGAGGCGGCTATGACCTATCCCCGTCGGGGCTGTGGAATCCCTGATCGCCGGATCGTCGGACAGGGCCTGCCCCACCGCGGCCACGAACGCCGTGGCGTCCAAGGCGCGGGCGGTCGACAGCACCTCCCACTGCTGCACCTTGCCCGGGCCCGATCCCCACGACGTCGGCACCGCGATCAGTTCGGCGCCGCGTCGCGCCAGTTCGACGAAGAGCGCGGGAAACCGGATGTCGTAGCAGGTGGCGACCCCCACCCGATGCCCGGCGACGTCGACGACGAGCGGTTGGTCGCCGGGAGCGATGGTCTTGGACTCGGCGAAACCGAAGGCGTCGAACAGGTGGATCTTGTGGTAGCCGACCGGTTCGCGTCCCGGGCGGGCGACCAGCACCGTGTTGTGGATCCGACCGTCGTCCGCGGGGGTGAACATGCCCGCCATCACGGCGATGTTCTCGGCGTCGGCCACTCGAACGACTTCGCTGGCCCACGGCCCGTCGAGCGGTTGCGCGACCTTCCGCAGCGAGACGCCGAATCGGCACATCGTCGCCTCCGGAAAGACGATCAGGTCGGCGCCGTCGGCTGCCGCCCGCGCGGTCCGGTCGACGACGGTGGCCAAGTTGGCCTCCGGATCGTCGCTCGAACCGATCTGGGCCATCGCCAGTCGCATGTGCACTCCCTCAGACGCGTCGGTCACCTCTGATAGAGCGTAGATCCCTCCGGCCCACTGGTGCTGCTGAGGAGCTTGGCGAAGCAGTGATCACGGTCGAAGCCGCTGCTGCGGCACCAGGACAGCGCCGCCTGCGGGGTCGCGAAGTTCTGCGCGGACACGGTGATCCACCAGTTCTGCTGCGAGAACACCGGCCATTCGCTGGAGTTCAGCAACTTCACCTGCGGATAACGCGACCGCGAGGTGTTGTGCTCGGCGAGGATCGACTGGTAATCCCAGGTACGACCATCGGCGTAGAGACCGGGCTGTTTGGCGCTGATCTGCGCCGCCCATCGATTGTCGTGCGACGATCGGATGGTCGTGGCGTCGGACGCCGTGCGCTCCTGCAGTTGACGCAGCGCGTCGGCGGTCGGGTCGACCACCTCGGTCACGGTGTCGGGGGCCTGCTGCACCTCGGTGGTCCCCGGTTGGTTCGCCACCACGTCGTCGTCGGAGTTCGCGACCTTGGTCCAGATCACCGCGGCGGCCGCCACCAGACCGATGATGCAGGCAATCGCGATGCCGAGCAGCACGGCGCGGCCGTTGCCTCCCGACGGCGGCTGCGAGTAGCCGTACACCGGGTAGCCGCCGCCCGTCGGCGGACCCGACGGGTGCTGGTTCCCCGGGTAAGGGGTGTTCGCGTACTGGGTGTCCGAATAATGCTGGTCTGTGTACTGCTCGTTTGAGTAGTGCGGGCTGACGGCGTACTGGGTGTCGGAGTAATCGGCCGTCGGGAACTGGGACGTCGGGATCTGGGATGTTCGGCTGTCGACCGCACCGCTCTGGTCAGTCGACGGGGCCTTCGTCAGCGAGTACGGGGGCGGCGTGCCCCCGCCTGCACCGCCGGTCGGCAGCGGGCGCGACATCGTCTCGCCGAACGGGTCACTATCGGGCTGGCCTGGGGTCGACATGCGCCAATCGTAAACCCGATATCGGACATCCTGGCAGGTCCCACTGAACGAACGACAGGCTCAGTTCGGCGCGACCAACTCCCACGGGACCGACAGCAGATTGTCGACCCGACGCCCCCGCGGAATCGTGACCGCGATCCCCGAGTCGACCATCATCTCGCGGGCGTAGCGCCAGCGGTCGCGCGGTCCGTACGTCTCATGCGAGGCCGCCCGGTCCCAGCAGCGATCGGCTGCGACGAGGAGCGCGTGGATCGCTTCGCCTGCGATGTTGTGGTGGATCAGCGCCTTCGGCAGCCGTTCCGCGAGCTCGGAGGGGTGTTGAGTGTGCGCAGGCGACCACGACAGGGTCAGCTCCAGCGGGCCGTCGGTGTCGAGCAGAATCCAGCAGCAGCGGCGACCGATCTCGTCGCACGTGCCTTCGACGATCAACCCGCCGGGCGCCAGTGCGGCCTGCATCTGGGCCCACGCGGCGGCGACCTCGTCCTCGTCGTATTGACGAAGCACGTTGAAAGCGCGAACCAGGTGAGGATGCAGCCCGGCCAACTCGAACCCGCCGAGCGCGAACCGCACACCATCGCGGGGCGGCACGATGCGTTCGGGGTCGATCTCGAGTCCCACCATGTCCAGATTCGGGACGACGCTCCGCAGCCGGGTCGCCATCTCCACCGCGGTGTCCGGGCGCCCGCCGTAGCCCAGATCAACCGCCAGCGGATGCGCGACGGCCAACGCCTGCCGAATGCGTCGATCGCTCACCATCGCGCGATCGACCCGACGCAGCCGATTGATGTTCGTGGTGCCGCGGGTGATCCGCCCGCGGGGACGTCCGGCCGCGAGGCCGGACCGGCTCATGCGAGCTTGTCCTGCACCCAGGTCGAGGTGAACTCGGCTTCGCCGCGGAACAGATCGACGAGGTTCACCAGCATCAGCTGCTCGAGCTTGGCGTTCACGAACGGGATGTAGACCTTGACCTCGGTGGTCTTGCGAATCGTGCAGCCGGTCTCGGTCGAGAAGAGCTCCTGCTCACCGGTCAGCGATCCCGGTCCGGCCGGGATCGACGCGGTGTACGTGCCGGTGGTGCCCGCGGGGTCGAACGATCCGTAGGTCTCGACACGCGTGATGAGCATGTCCTTCATCATCACGGTCTGCGCGATCGGCGGCAGCATGTCGCGGGTGATGGTCTGCTGAAGAGTCACCCGGATGCCGTCGTCGTTTCGCTCGAACTCGTGGACGTTCGAGATGGGCGTCAACTCGCGGAATCCCTCCATGAGGTCTTCCCAGTAGTTCTTCTGCGAGAGCGCCTGGTAGATCGTCTCGGCCGGATGCGTGTACCGGGCGGAGTAGCTGAGCCGTCGTGCCATGTGAAACAGCGTAACGGCAGATTTATCCCTGCAGAAATTCGACGGTGGCGTCGCGCTCGGCGTCGAGGAGGTGCCCGACCTGCTCGATGATGGCCTTCTCGATCTTTCCGCCGACGAAGGGGATGCCGACGTTGGCCGTGCCGAGGTAGCTCGCGACGGCGGGATCGCCACTGATGGTGATGTCGCCTTCGATCGTCGCCGGCGCACCCTTGACCTGGGCCTTCATCGATCCGGTGATGGTCTCTCCGACCAATCGGAAGACGCTGGTGCGGGGGATCTCGAGGTCGCCGGGACGCACGGCCGTGACCACCGACGGCAGGTTCTCCGCGCCGACGCCCTGCGTGGTCACCACCGTCACCGTGTCCCCGTCGATCGCGACCGAATCGACGGAGCCGTGACCGGCGTTGGTCGCCTGGATCAGCTCGTGCCAATACTGCTCGGTGCTGATCTGCGCCCACAGCGCGGCCACCGAACACGGGTAACTGACCGAATGCTCGAACTTGCTCGACATAGGAGTCAGGCTACCGTTACTCGCGTGACGAATTCACCCGAGACCGTAGGCCCGCTGCTGGCGTCGCTCACCACCCTCCGCCTCGGGGGGCCCGCACGGGCGATCGTGCGGTGCACCGAGACGGATGCGCTGGTGGCGACGGTCCTGGACTTGGACTCGCGCGGCGAATCCGTCCTGATCGTCGGAGGCGGCTCCAACCTGGTGATCGGCGATGACGGTTTCGACGGCACCGCCGTGGTGGTCGCGTCGACCGGGATCGAGTACGCGGAGGAAGACGGCCGCCCGTACGTGATCGCCGAAGCAGGCAACGACTGGGACGCCCTCGTCGCCGACACCGTCGCTGCGGGCTTCGGCGGCCTGGAGTGCCTGTCCGGCATCCCGGGGGCAGCCGGAACCACCCCCGTACAGAATGTCGGGGCCTACGGCGTCGAGGTGGCCGACATTCTGCGTGAGGTCCGACTGCTGAGCCGAGCGACCGGGCAGACCCGATGGGTGGGTCCCGACGCGCTCGACCTCGCCTACCGCACCAGCAGTCTGAAGGGGCGCGACGCCGAAGTGGTGCTGGCGGTGTCGTTCTGGCTCAACCCCGACGGGGTGTCGGCGCCGATCGCCTATCGCGAACTGGCGACCGCGCTCGGCGTGGAGCCCGGCGGCACCGCCGAGGCCGCACGAGTCCGTGAGCGCGTGCTGGAGTTGCGCCGCGGCAAGGGCATGGTGCTCGACGACGCCGATCACGACACGTGGAGCGCCGGCTCGTTCTTCACCAACCCGATCGTGCCGGAGTCGCAGGTCGACGACATTCTGGCGCGGATCACCGAGCGCGTCGGCCCCGACGTCGCGGTGCCTCGCTATCCGGCGGACGCCGGCGTCAAGCTGTCGGCCGGCTGGTTGATCGAACGCGCCGGCTTCACCAGGGGTTTCCCCGGCGACGACGCCGCGGCCAGACTCTCGACCAAGCACACCCTGGCGCTGACCAACCGCGGATCGGCGACCACAGCGGATCTGCTCGCGCTGGCCGGACGAGTCCGGGACGGGGTGCGGGACGCCTTCGGCGTCGACCTGCACCCCGAACCGGTACTCGTCAACTGCCAGTTGCCTCGCTGACCCCGACCAGGAGATCGTCGAGCAGCGCGTTGAACGCATCCGCGCGCTCGAACGGCACCATGTGACCGGAGCCCTCGTAGGTGGTGTGCGAGTGCAGGAAGCCGCGGCTGCTGAGGGCCCTCGCCATCTCGATGGAGTGCTTCGGCGGGGTCAGCAGGTCGGCGGAACCGGATACGACGACGGTCGGCACGGTCACCTTGTCCAGGCCGGACAGCACGTCGAGCCGGTACATCGCCGCGCCCCAAGCACCCCGCGCCGTGGGCGAGCACGCCGACACCATCTGGTCGGAGAACGCGACGTGCGCCGCTCGGGCCACCGGCCCCAGTGACACGTAGTGCTCGAAGCGCGCGGTCAGGGAGTTCACCGGCAGCGGCAACGGCGCCGAGGTGAAGACCCGCGCCAGCACCTTCTTGCCCGGCTTGGCCAGGGTCGGCAGCGAGTCCGGGATCAGGTGCTGCCGCTGGACCACGCCGCGGGCCGCCGTGGCGCAGAGCACGATGGCCGAGACCTTGTCCTCCATGCCCGCACCGAACTGCTGGGCCCACGACATGATCGTCATGCCACCCATGCTGTGACCCACGAGAACGGCCCGCTTGCCCTCCGGGATCATCGCTTCGAGGACCGCCTGCAGATCCTGCCCCAGCATCTCGACACTGGGCTTCACCGAACCGAGCTCCGACAGGCCGTGTCCGCGCTGGTCGTATGCCACGACCGGACGAGTGCCGCCGAAATGGTTGAACTGGGCGTTCCAGAACGCGGTGTTGCAGGTCCAGCCGTGGATCAGGACCAGGATCTCGTCCGAGTCGGCGATGTCGCCCGACGCGACCACGTGCAGCAGGGTGCCGTCGGGCGTCCCGACCACCGACGAGCGCATCGCGTGAGTGGGCGTGTTCAAGCGGGGATCGGCGCCGTCCTCGACCGGATCCGGGTACTTGAAGACTTCGCGGAGCATGGCTCCGCCGGTGATCGCGAACTGTGCCGCCGTCGCCCCGGCGAACGCCGCGGCTGCGATCGTGCCCCACTTGCGGGTGGTTGCCCACTTGCTCTTGCTCGTCATTGGTCGTCCTCTTCCGTTCGGCCGTCGGTCGCCCGACTGTCACCTGCAGCCTCACGCTGCTTCGCGTCGAAAAAAGTGGTGGCATCGCCGATCGCGCGAGAGATCTCCTTGTCGAGTGCGCGACTGAAGGTCGTCTCCACGATCTCGTGAGCCATCGGCCGAACCGTCTGGATCAGTTCGGCGATCTTCGCCAACTTCTCCTCGCTGAGGTCCGGCAGATTCTCGTCGAAGTACTGGTCGGTGATGATGGATACGAAACTGCGAGCGACATCGGTCAGATCCGACTCGACTCGCACCCATCGCTCGAGCAGGTCATCGATGTCGATGCCGCCCTTGACCAGCGCCTCGGCGCCTTCGAGCACTTCCGGGTTGCGGATTGCATAGTGGGTGCCGTCTTTGGTGAGCAGTCCCAGCTTTTGGCTGAGGCCGATGGCCCGCTCGTCGGCGCCCAAGGTCTTCTTCAATTCGGTGAAGGTGATGGTCGCGGCGCGCTTGATACTGCGCAGCCTGCCCCCCTTGGGGGCCGCGCGCAGCACGTGCTCCACCTTCATTCCGTAGTGCGCGGCGTGGAGGAGTTCGCTGATGGTGGCGAACGTGTAGCCGCGCTCGAGCATGCGTGAGATCAGATTGAGACGGACCAGATGCTCCTCGGAGTACCAGCCGGTGCGACCGCGGATGGTCGGCGGCGGCAGCAGACCGCGATCCTGGTACACGCGAATGTTTCGGACGCTGACCCCGGACACCTGGGCGAGGTCGTTGATGCGGTATTCACTCACCGGTGATGACTCCGCGTCTCTACGCGTTCTTGCGGAACCAGGAACGACCGAGAACGCCGTCGATCCGGACCCGGACGTCCACCACGTAGACCAGCATCGCGGTCACCGCGGCCAGGAAGAACATCAGCCCCATCCCGAAACCCGCCTGAACCACCCAGATCAGGATGGTCGAGACGGCCAGAATCGACACCCAGAAGGTCTTCGACTGCGCGTCGGTTGCGGTGAACGCGTCGGGTCGAGTGATGGCCGCATGGACCAGCGCCACCGTCGAGGTGACGCCGGCGACGATGGTGATCGCCAGCAGGATGTAGACCTGGGCGTTGTGAACGAAGATCGCTGTACTCACGACTCCACCTTAATCACGGCGTAGGCGGTGCCGAATCGGCACCGAGGGCTTCGATCACCCCGTCCGGCAGGATGGGGGCGCCGTCGACGAGCGGAGGCTGTTCGACGTCGTCTTGCGGGTTCTCGCGGCGGAACGAATCGTAGATCTCCAGCAGCATCTGCTTCTGGCGTTCGCTGATGGAGTTGTCCGCGAGCAGGGCGTCGCGCACCGGGCTGGCGGGCCGGGCCTCCAGAATGCCCGCGCGGACGTAGAGCACCTCGGCCGAGACCCGAAGGCCCTTCGCGATCTGGGAGAGGACGTCGGCTGACGGCTTGCGGAGGCCGCGCTCGATCTGCGACAGGTAGGGATTCGAGACGCCGGCGCGCTCGGCGAGCTGACGCAGCGAGACCTTGGCCGACAAGCGCTGGCTGCGAATGAAGTCGCCGATGTCCTGCGCGGCGTTCGCCACGGCGTCGACGGTTCCGCTGTCATGCTCGTCGCCGTGCTCGCGGCTGTGGTTCTGCTCGGATGTCATGTGAACTGTTCTCCTCCCGCCATTCCAGTATCCGCGACCTGCGCTAGCAGATGCAAGCGCAGGTGACCGGAGCCCGGATGACGTGCGGTGAAGCGCTGGGACACAGTGAATCCCACACGACGCTACGAGAAGAGCAGCACCGACACCGTGTAGATCGTCAGCCCGGCCAGTGATCCGACCACCGTGCCGTTGATTCGAATGAACTGCAGATCGCGACCGACCTGCAGTTCGATCTTTCGACTCGTGTCCTCGGCGTCCCACCCGCGCACCGTCTCGGTGATGACCGAGATGATCTCCGGCGAGTAATTGTCCGCAACGTGGCGAGCGGCGCGAATCGTCCAGCCGTTCATCTTGGCCTGCAGCGGCTCGTCGTCTCGGATGCGTTCCGCCAACTGCACGACGGCGTCCGAGAGCGAGGTACGCAGCGTCGACTCCGGGTCGTCGAGCATCTGCTCGATGACGGCCTTGCCCGCCTGCCACGCGGTGGACGCCGCTCCCGTCACCTCGTCGCGCCCGAGGAGTTCCGCCTTCAGTCCCTCGAACTTGGCGATGGTGGCGTCGTCGTGCTGCAGTTCCTGCGCGAAGTCGGCGACGAAATCGTGCATCGCCACGCGAAGTTCGTGGTTGGGATCGGCCCGCACCTTGTAGGTGAACTCGGTGAGTTCGCGGTAGATCTTGTCGCCGACCAGGTGATTGACGAACTTCGGCGCCCACGCCGGGCCGTCGCGGTCGACCACCCGATCGACCAGCGGTGCGCTGCCGAGCGCCCACTCGTGCGCGCGGTCGCAGGCCAGCTGGATCACCGGTTCGAGTCGGTCTTCGGCGACGAGTTGCTCCAAGATCCGTCCGGCCGGCGGCGCCCACACCGGCTCCGCCGCCCATTTGAGGACCGCTTGGATGAATCGCTCGATGTCCTCGTCGCGCAGCATCTCCGACACCAGCTTGAAGACTCGGGAGACCTCGTCGTTGACGCGCGGCTTGTTGACGGGGTCGGCGAACCAGGTGGAGAGACGGCGCGGCAGATCGAGGGACTGCACACGGTTCTCGATGACCTCGCGCGTCATGAAGTTCTCTTGAATGAAGCCGCCGAGTTGTTCGCCGATCTGGTCCTTTTTCCGCGGGATCAGCGCGGTGTGCGGAATCGGCAGACCGAGCGGTTGCCGGAAGAGTGCCGTGACCGCGAACCAGTCGGCCAACGCGCCGACCATGCCGGCCTCCGCGGTGGCGCGGACGTACCCGACCCAGGCTGCGACATCCTGTCCGTCGCGGTGTTCGAGCCAGCGCATGACGAAGTAGATGACCGCCGCCCCCAACAGCAGACCGGTGGCGACGATCTTCATTCGCCGCAGGTCGCGAGCCCGTTGAGCGTCGTTCGCGGTGAGCCCCGCCGGGACTGTCGGGCCCGCTGCGGACTGCGGTCGGTGATCGAAGGTTGACGACACTCGTCCAGTCTTACCCACGGCCTACTAGTGTTGCCAGTGATGCCGAACCCACCGATACCGACGAGCGCCGCACGCGCAGCTGTGAACGCGGCTGCGACGTTGACTCGTGAGTTGGAACAGCGAGTCCTCACCCCTGCAGTGGAGGCCGTCGCATCCGATGGGCGCAAGCAGCGCTGGGAGAAGCACAAGCAGGATCGTCGCGCCGAGTTGACCACGGGCACCATCGAGGCGGTCCGCGCCCTCGGCGCCGACGCGGGGATGGACGACATCGCACGCCACATCGGGGTCTCCAAGACCGTGCTGTATCGCTACTTCGCAGACAAGAACGACCTCGCCGCCGCCGTGACCCTCGCCTATGTCGAGTCCACGATCATGCCGCGGCTGATCGAGGCGCTCTCCGGCGACATCGGCGACTACCACCTGGTGCAGGCGACGATCAGCGTCTACGTCGAGACCGTGTCGTCGGACCCGAACGTCTATCGCTTCACGATGGCCCGACCGTCTGGAAGCCGCCCGGTGGCCGCCGATGCCGAGAAGATCTTCGCCGGCGCGCTCGAATCCACCCTGGACGCTCGGTTCGCCGCTCGCGGTGCGCAGGTGGCCGGGGCCCGCACCTGGGCGCGCGCGATCGTCGGCGCGACCACCCGTTCGGTCGAGGAGTGGATCACCGACCCGGATCGATCGTCCACCGAGATCACCGATGAGCTCACGATGCTGATCTGGAGCGGCCTGGTAGGCATCGTGGCCGCGGGTGGCGACCCGAAGGCGTTCGCCGCCGACCCGCCGAAGCTCCCCCGGTCGAGTGATCCCACCTCCGTCTCGCGGACAACGTCCGGCCCAGACCCCCGGCCCTGAATCTCCGGCCCTGAACAGAAAGACCGGCCCGGACACACGAGGTGTCCGGGCCGGTCTGTCAGCTGTTCGCTAGCGACTCACGTCAGGGCGAATCACTTGGCGGTCGGTGCAGCCTTCTTGGCCGGAGCGGCCTTCTTGGCGGGTGCAGCCTTCTTGGCGGCGGGCTTCGCAGCCGGCTTGCGTGCGGCGGTCGCGGTGACCTTCTCGGCGGCGGCGTCGGCGTCAGCCTTGGCCTTGACGCCTGCGGACTCGATGTCGGCAGCCGCGTCGAGCAGCTTCTCCGAGACCTCGTCAGCGGCGACAGCCGCGTCCTCGACGCGATCAGCGGTGCGGCCGGCCAGTGCGGCAGCGCGCTCGCCCAGCTCGCGGGTCTGGGTCGACACGGCGCCCAGGGCGTCCTCGGTCAGGTCCACAGCGTCCGCGTAGACCTTCTCGACGCGGGCGATGTTCTCCTCGACGTACGGGGTCTGACGGAGACGCTCGACAGCGCTCTCGCCACGCTCCGCGAGCGAGTTGTACAGGCCGGTGGTGGCCTCGATGTACGGCTCAGCGACCTTGAGGAGCTCCTCGGTGGTCAGCTTGGCGCGCAGCTCTTCGACGCTGGGGAACTCGGTCGGCAGCTCGGTCAGGCGGGCGCGGGTCTCGTCCAGGCGGGTCTGGGTGCGCTCACGCGACGACTGTGCGCGGGTCTTCAGCTCGGCGAGGGCGTCCTTGACTTCCTGGACGGCGACGTCACCGGCGCCGACGACGGCGTAGACCGGGGTGGGGAGGGTACGTTCGACGGTGCTCATGGTAACTCCTTGCTTGCGATAACTTGCACTATCAGTGTGCGCCACAGTGCTAACAAAAGCTAGCGAATCAGCTAGCAGAGTGGTCGATGTCACGCTCGAAGACATACTTTCAGCCAGAAGTAAACCTACGCTTACCTGGCCTTCAGCAACGAGATGGTCCTACCCGCCCGGCTTGCGCCATTTAGCTAACTGCTAGCAAATCCTATGATCCTGGGTTGCAACGACGACCACGAGGTCCCCGATCATGCTTGCTACAGCAACCACTTGGCGGCCTATTTCACGTCCGCGTACCGGAAGAATCCCTGCCCCGTCTTCTTTCCGAGACGACCCGCCTCGACCATCCGCAGCAACAGCGGCGGCGGCGAGTACAACGGTTCCTTGAACTCCTCGTACATCTTGTCGGCGATCGCCTTGACCGTGTCGAGACCGACCAGATCGGTGAGCTTCAACGGCCCCATCGGATGCGCGCAGCCGAGCACCATCGCCTTGTCGATGTCCTCGACGGTCGCGAATCCGCTCTCGGCCATCCGCACCGCGGAGAGCAGGTAGGGCACCAGGAGTGCGTTGACGACGAAGCCGGACCTGTCGGACGAGTGGACGACCTGCTTGCCGAGAACGTCGTGCGCGAAGGCCTCGGCCCGGGCGGCGGCGACGTCGGACGTCATCAGCGTGGTGATGAGTTCAACCAGCGGCAGCACGGGGACGGGGTTGAAGAAGTGCAGACCGATCACGCGGCCGGCGTCCTGCGTCGCCATGCCGAGCTTCATGATCGGAATCGACGAGGTGTTCGAGGCCAGAATCGCGTCCGGAGCGGTGACGACCTTGTCGAGCTCACGGAAGAGTTCGGCCTTGACGGCCTCATCCTCGACGACGGCCTCGACCACCAGTTGCCGGTCGGCGAAGTCGGTGAGATCAGAGGTGAATCGCAAGCGCCACGACGCCTGCTCGCGTTCGCGCTCGGTCAGCTTCCCGCTGCTGACGCCGCGATCGAGCGAACGCAGAATCCGGGTGCGGCCCGCGGCGGCCAACTCGCGGGTCGTCTCGTAGACGAGCACGTCCACGCCGGCGCGGGCACATACCTCCGCGATACCCGCACCCATCTGACCGGCGCCGACGATGCCGACGCGCGAGATCTTCTCGGTTGCCATGAATGGTGCTCCTGGAGGTTGTGCGACTGGTTGCGCCACGAAGAACGCGCCTGAAGACGGCGACACGACGCCGCCGGTGAAGCTGCCCGCTTAGCAAGGAACCCGGGGCACACAGGAGGGTTGCCCCTCCTGTGTGCCCCGGGCTCAACATGCTGTGTTCGACCTCGACTCGTGAGATCGACTCGAGTTCCTAGTGGAACTGGCCCTCTTCGGTCGAGCCCTTCAGGGCTGCGGTCGAGGTGTTCGGGTCGACAGTGGTGGCGACCTGGTCGAAGTAGCCTGCGCCGACCTCACGCTGGTGCTTGATGGCGGTGAAGCCGCGCTCCTCGGCTGCCTTGAACTCGCGCTCCTGCAGGTCGACGAATGCGGTCATGCCCTCGCGAGCGTAGCCGTAGGCAAGGTCGAACATGCCGTAGTTGAGCGAGTGGAAGCCGGCCAGGGTGATGAACTGGAACTTGAAGCCCATAGCGCCGAGCTCCTTCTGGAACTTCGCGATGGTCGCGTCGTCCAGGTGAGCCTTCCAGTTGAAGGACGGGCTGCAGTTGTAAGCCAGCAGCTGGTCCGGGAAGTCAGCCTTGACCGACTCGGCGAACTTCTTGGCGACCTCGAGATCCGGAACACCGGTCTCCATCCAGATGAGGTCCGAGTACGGTGCGTAGGCCTTGGCGCGGGCGATCGAGGGCTCGATGCCGTTCTTGACGCCGTAGAAGCCTTCCGAGGTGCGGGTGCCGTCCAGGAACGGGCGGTCGCGCTCGTCGACGTCCGAGGTGATCAGGGTGGCTGCCTCGGCGTCGGTGCGGGCGATGACGACGGTCGGCACACCGGCGACGTCAGCAGCCAGGCGAGCCGAGGTCAGGGTGCGGATGTGCTGCTGGGTGGGGATCAGCACCTTGCCGCCGAGGTGGCCGCACTTCTTCTCCGAAGCGAGCTGGTCCTCCCAGTGCGAGCCGGCGACGCCTGCGGCGATCATGGCCTTCTGGAGCTCGTAGACGTTGAGGGCGCCACCGAAGCCGGCCTCGCCGTCGGCCACGATCGGCACGACCCAGTTGTCGACCGAGGTGTCGCCTTCGACGCGAGCGATCTCATCGGCGCGCAGCATGGCGTTGTTGATGCGACGGACGACCTGCGGGACCGAGTTGGCCGGGTAGAGGCTCTGGTCCGGGTAGGTGTGGCCCGAGAGGTTCGCGTCACCGGCGACCTGCCAGCCGGAGAGGTAGATGGCCTTGAGGCCGGCGCGCACCTGCTGCACGGCCTGGTTGCCGGTGAGGGCGCCGAGGGAGTTGATGTAGTCCTCGTTGTTCACCAGGTCCCACAGGATCTCCGAGCCGCGTCGAGCGAGGGTGGCCTCTTCGACGACGCTGCCCTGCAGCTTGACGACCTGGTCCGCGGTGTAGTTGCGGGTGACACCCTTCCAGCGGGGGTTGGTGTCCCAATCCTTCTGGAGCTCTTCAGCGGTACGGGGCTTTCCGACGTTGCTCATAGCCTTCGCTTTCGTTCGTGACTGCGGCAGTGCAGTGTCTTCGTGATCGGCGAGGTGTCGATTTATGCAAACCGAGCCGCGCCTTGAGGCATTGCCTGGATTCACTGTGCCATACGACAAATGCCCTGGTCCAGCGATTGCGAACTGCAAACTAGGGCCAGCTTTTTGACGGGTTTTGCAAAGTTTGTAAATCTGATCGTGTGGATTCGTCGGCCGCCCTGCGAAAAAGTACGTGCGTACTGCAAGAACCCCGATGCGCCCCGGGGCGAGATGCTCACAGCCCGTGGGGAGTTCGAGTGCGCCAACAAGTTACCGGCGAGTCGGGGTTTGTGGGTGACCTCACAGGCCGCCCGGCGGCCGAGCGGCCGAGAACCGGGTCCGGCGCGGACTCAGCGAGCGGCGCGCTCGGCGGCCTGCTGGACGAGTTCGGTGAACTCGGCATCGGACAGCGGCGGATCGATGGCTTCCGGGGCGGTCGGCTGCACCGCCGAGTCCGGGCCGGCTACGTTCAGCTGCACCGTGACCGTCTGCCCGTCGGGACGCTGGACCAGCACATTCGACAGCAGCGCGCTGCGCACCCGCACCCCGCCGTCACCCAGGGTGGTCACCGTGTCCGAGCGGACGACGACGGACTGCTTGACGAAATCACCACGGGGACCGGTCAATTCGGTGTTCCGGGTGACGATCTCCGCGGTCGCCAGGGTGCCGCGGGTGGGCACCGCAGTGACGATCCGGCAGGCACCGGTGGTGGCCCGGCGGTCGGCGCCGAGGTCGCGCACCACGGTGCTGACCACCTCGGACAGCGTGCCGGACTCCGACTGGGCCACCAGCAGCACGGTGTTCTCCGAGGTCAACCGCGGGTTGAAGTCGGCATCGGCGGTCGGCCGGCACTCCTCGGGACGGAACTCCACCGTCTCCGCCTGCTCCAGGGTGCGGCGGTTGACGCCGATCAGCTCGTCGACGGTCGCCTGGGTGTACAGCGTGTAGCCGGCCGGCAGCGCATCCGATTCGAGGACCAGCGCGGTCAGCGGCAGTGGGGCGTCATCGGCACCGGAGCAGCCGGTCACCGCACCCACCAGCGTCGCAGCGGTCAGGATGGAGACCAGCAACCGGTTGCGCAGCATCCGGGCTCGGCGCGGGGTATCGATCGGCACGCGGTCACCGTACCGGCTCGGCGGCGCCGGAACACGACAGCCGACACCGGAACCCGACAGCAGGAGGCACGGCCATGAGTAAGACCTACGTGGGTTCACGATTGCGGCAGCTGCGCGGCGAGCGCGGACTGTCGCAGCAGGACATGGCCAAAACGCTGGGCATCTCGGCGTCCTATCTGAACCAGATGGAGCACGACTCACGCCCGCTGACGGCCTCGGTGCTCGGCCGGATCAGCGAGATCTTCGGCATCGACATCGGCTTCTTCGACCCGCAGGACGACGTCCGGCTGATCGCCGAACTCCGCGAGGCGCTGATGGAGGAGGACCTCGAGACCGCGCCGTCGGCCGCCGAGGCCGCCGCGATCAGCGCCATGGTCGGCGGACATCGGCCTATCGCCGAGGCGATGGTCAACCTGCACCGGCGCTACCGGCTGATCTCCGAGCAGCTCGCGGCCGTCACCTCCGGCCGCGGCGACCCCGGCATGCGCGGGGTGATCAGCGCCCCGCACGAGGAGGTGCGCACCTACTTCTACGACCGCCGCAACTACATTCACGAACTCGACGTGGCGGCCGAGGACCTCACCTCCCGGATGCGCATGCACTCGGTGGACATCCGGAACGGGCTGATGGACCGGCTCGAGGACCGCCATTCGGTGCGCGTCATGCGCCGCGTCGACCTCGGCGACAACGTCCTGCACCGGTTCGACCCGGACCGGCGGCTGCTGGAGTTCTCCGCCGCTCTGTCACCCGGGCAGCGCAGCTTCCGGATCGCCTCCGAGCTGGCCTTCCTCGAGTTCGGCGACCTGATCGACGAGCTGATCGCCGAGGGCAACTTCTCCACCGAGGACGCGGTGACCCTCGCCCGGCAGGGGCTGGCCAGCTACTTCGCCGCGGCCGCGATCCTCCCCTACTCCCAGTTCCACGGCGCCGCAGAGGATTTCCGCTACGACATCGAGCGGCTGTCGGCGTTCTACGCCGTCTCCTACGAGACCGTCTGCCATCGGCTGTCGACGCTGCAGCGACCGAACCTGCGCGGGGTGCCGTGGACCTTCGTCCGGATCGACCGCGCCGGGAACATGTCGAAACGACAGTCCGCCACCAGCTTCCACTTCTCCGCGAGCGGTGGCACCTGCCCGCTGTGGAATGTCTACGAGACCTTCGGCTCCCCCGGCAAGATCCTCACCCAGATCACCGAGATGCCGGACGGCCGCGAGTACTTCTGGGTCTCCCGTACCGTCGAACGCCGGGCCGCGCGATACGGACAGTCGCCCAAGAGTTTCGCGATCGGCATGGGCTGCGAGCTGCGGCACGCCGGCCGGGTGGTCTACTCCGACGGCCTGGAACTCGGCCCGCAGGCGCGGGTCACCCCGATCGGCGCCGGCTGCCGGGTGTGCGAGCGGACCAACTGCTCACAGCGCGCCTTCCCGCCGCTCGGCGCCGCCCTGGACATCGACGAGCACCGCAGCACCGTCTCCCCGTATCTGAGCCGGCCGCGCGCCGACTGAACCCGCCCCGGGCTGCGCCGCCACCCGTTCTCCGCGGCGAGGCCCCGTCGCCGGCTGAGCGGCCCGGCCACATGGTGACCGTCGACACATTCCGATACGGTCGTTCCATGAGCGATGCGCGGGTGGAACCGGGACGACTGGCCGAGCTCGGACCGATCAACTGGCTGGTGGTGCGCGCCATGTCCCTGGCGACCGGCACCGACAATGCACACATCTTCGCCACGCTCGGCCGCTCCAAGGGTCTGTTCCGCGGCTGGCTGCACTATTCGAGCCGGATGATGCCGTTCGGGGAGCTGTCCCGCAAAGAGACCGAGATGATCATCATCCGGGTCGCCCACCTGCGCGGCTGCGACTACGAACTCGACCATCACCGGCGCCTCGGCGCCAAGGCCGGGATCACCGGCGAGCTGTACGCCCGGATCCTCGACGGCCCGGACGCCGGCTGGGGCGACCGCGAACGAACGCTGCTGCTGGCCGTGGACGAGCTCGTCGGCACCCGGGACATCACCGACGGCACCTGGCAGGCGCTGCGCCGGCACCTCACCGAGCGCAAGGCCATCGCCTTCCTCCTGCTGGTGGGCCAGTACGACTCGCTCGCGACGACCATCGGCGTCCTGCGCGTCCAGCGCGACACCTTCGCTCCGGGCCGCTGATGAACTCCCCCGCCGCCCGGCTCATGCAGAACCGGCTGTTCTCACAGATCTACGAGAAGCTGTGGCGGCCGGTCTTCACCCGCGGTTTCAGCCTCGGCGGCAGCGCGACGGCCGACTACGACCGGGCGCTGCGCGCCTACCTCGCCCGCCCCGGCGAACGCGCGGTGCTCGACGTGGCCTGCGGTCCCGGCAACTACGCCGCCGACGCGGTGCGCGGCCTGACCGGCCGCGGACACTATGTGGGACTGGACTTCTCGGCACCGATGCTGGCCGAGGCCGCACGGGTGCACGATCATCCGCGCATCACCTTCATTCGCGGCGACGCCCATCACCTGCCGCTGACCGCCGACTCCTTCGACACGGCCACCTGCCTGGCCGCGCTCTACCTGATCCCGGATCCGCTGCCGGTGCTCGACGAGATGTTCCGGGTGCTGCGGCCCGGCGGCGAGCTGATCGTGTTCACCTCGGTCGACGCCTCGGTGGCCGGCCTGCCCGGCGTCGACGCCGTCGCCGGCCTGACCGGACTGCGCATCTTCGGCCGCCGGGAGATCGTCGACCACCTCGAAAAGCTGGGCATGATGCACGTCGAGCAGACGATCACCGGCACCGGACAGTATGTGCACGCTCACAAGCCGGCCTGAGCCTTCCCGTTCACCTTTGCCGAAAGCCTCTGCGGCACTATGGTTTCCGTCCTTCCCACGAGGCCCCGAAGCGATCGATGCCTACCGCGTGAGCAAGCTCTCAGCAGAATGCCTCTAGGTTCTGGCGAGTCGGTAAGGCTAGGCTATTAACAGCAGTTGAATTCCTTGAAACCTCATCGCCCCACAGGAGCGTCGATCATGAGCCAGCACGAACATCCCCACGACGATCTGCCGATGGCCGGACGCAAGGACGCCGACATGCCGGGCCACTGGCTGCTGGCCCGGATGGGCAAGCGCGTGCTGCGCCCCGGTGGCCTGGAGATGACCAGCCAGCTGCTGGCCGACGCCGGCCTGACCGGCGCCGACGTCGTCGAATTGGCCCCCGGCCTGGGCAAGACCGCCGGCGACATCGTCAAGGCGAATCCCAAGTCGTACACCGGCGTCGAGGCCGACCCGGAGGCCGTCGCCCTGACCCAGTCGGTGGTCGGCGCCCGCGGCACCGTCGTCGAAGCCGATGCGGCCAAGACCGGCCTGACCGCCGATGCGGCCGACGTGGTGGTCGGCGAGGCCATGCTGACCATGCAGTCCACCCGCGGCAAGGACGCCATCGTCGGCGAGGCCTTCCGGGTGCTGCGTCCGGGCGGTCGCTACGCCATCCACGAGCTGGCACTGAACCCGGACACCCTGTCCGACGACCAGAAGGCCGAGATCAGTAAGGCTCTGGCCCGCTCGATCAAGGTCAACGCCCGCCCGCTCACCGAGCACGAGTGGCGCGAGGTTCTGGAGAAGGCAGGCTTCGAGGTCGAGCGGGTGCGCTTCGGCAAGATGGCGCTGCTCGAGCCGCGCCGCAACCTGGCCGACGAGGGCCTGTTGGGCACCCTCAAGATCGTCGCCAACGTCGCCCGCAACGGTGACGCACGCCAACGCATCCTGGGGATGCGTAAGGTTTTCCGGACATACCGCAACGAGCTGGCGGCCATCGAGGTCATCGCCCGCAAGCCGGCCGCCTGACCCCGGCTGCCTGACCTCAGCGAACCGCCCGCCCGCACAGCCCAGCGCAGAAAGTCGCGTCATGACTCAAGTCCCCCCGTCCGAGACTCCGGCTCCGGATCCGACCTGGAAGTTCCTCACCGGCCTGGCCGCGGAGAACACCGAGGACACCGGCGAGCGCCCGAAGATCAAGGTGCTGCATCGGGGCGAGAGCGAGACCGTCATCCGGCTGGCTTTCCGGGCGGGACAGACGATGCCCGAGCACACCGCGGCGCACCCGATCGTGGTGCTCGGGCAGCGCGGCCGCATCGACTTCACCGTCGGCGGGGTGACCAGTGACCTGGCACCCGGAACCGCCATCCGCGTCGACGCCCGGGTCACCCACGATCTGGTGGCCCGGACGGACGCGACGGCCACGCTGATCGTCGTCCACGGACGCTGAGGTGACGAGCATGACGACGACCACCACCGGACGGCAGCGCGACCGCGTGCGCAGCCTGCTCGCCGAGGCCGACGGGCCGATCGACGCCCAGGCGGTGTCGGCGGCGCTCGGCGTGCACGTCACCACCGCCCGCTTCCATCTGAACAACCTGGTGGACGAGGGTTCCGCGGAGACGGTGCCGCTCGCCCCGGAGGGCGTGGGACGTCCCCGGGTGGGCTACCGGATCGTGGTGGCTCCGCCGATCGACGAGCTGCTGCTGATGCTCATCGCCAAGATGGGCTCCACCCCCGAGGTGCGCGAGCATCTCGCGGCCGAGGCCGGCCGCGAGTGGGCGGCCCGGCACGGCGTGGCCGAGGCGGACCCGCAGGAGATGCTGGTCCCGGACCCGGTGGTGATCGTCGAGACCATCCTGACCCGGCTGGGGTTCCGCATCACGGACGTGATGAGCGCTTTCGGCCGGCACGAGATCAATCTCTGCGGCTGCCCGCTGCAGCACATCGGCGACGAGCTGCCCGAGGTGGCGCGCGGCGTGGTCCGCGGGATCGTCGAACAGGCCCTGGCCGCCGGCTACCAGAGGCTGGGCGGCGCCTACTCGGTGACCGTCCGCCCGGACGGCCGCGAGGGCGACTGCGAACTGCACCTCAGCCTGGAGCGAGCGAAAGCCAGCTCACACTGAATTAGGGTTGCCTAGCTTCATTTAGTGCAATAGATTCACTTTTAATCATCCGCCCGAGATCTTTGGGAGACATCATGATCCGCCGCATCCGCCTCCTCGCGTTCGCCCTGCTGACGCTGGCCCTGACCGTCACCGGCGTCGGCCTGAACGCCGGCCAGGCGCAGGCCCTCCCGGCGAACTTCACGGTCACCGCCGCCAACCCGAGCGTCCAGGATCTGGACGACATCGTCGAGTTCCTGGTGGAGACCAATGCCTCAGACGAGGCCAAGGCCCGCAACCTCGAGGGCGGCATGAACGCGGTCATCGTGCCGCGGACCGTGTACAACCTGGGCATCTTCCGCGCCCCCAAGGGCTGGAACAAGATCACCGGCATCACCTCGCGCAGCAGCAACTCGATCCTCGCCACCCTGCAGGCCGGTTCGGCGGGTCGCCCGACCGTCAACGTGACCGTCGAGTTCAAGAAGATCGGCAACTGGAAGCTGTCGAACAACTCCCTGTGCCAGGGCGTCAAGACCGTCGGCCTGAACATCTACTGCAACGCCTGATCCCTTGATCGAGATCGACGATCTGCGGATCGACCTGGGCAAGCGCACCATCCTGCGGGAGGTGAACCTGTCCGTCGCTCCCGGTGAGATCGTCTACCTGCTGGGCCGCAACGGTGCTGGGAAATCCACACTGCTGCGTGCCGCGTGCGGGATGGTGCCCTGCCGAAGCGGCGAGATCCGCATCGACGGGGCACCGTTGCATCACACCTCCTCCCCGGCCCGGAACATCGGCATGCACCTGGGCATCGATCCGGTGCACGCCGGGCACACCGGACGACGGCAACTGCGGTGGATCGCCACCGCCGCCGGCGTCGGCCGCGACCGGGTGGAGGACGCCATCGAGCTGACCGGAATCGGCGGCTTCGTCGACCGGCGGGTGGGCAGCTACTCGCTCGGCATGCGCCAGCGGCTGGGGATCGCCTGCGCACTGCTGCCGGAGGCGCAGAACCTGGTCTTCGACGAGCCGCTCAACGGGCTCGACGTCGAGGGCATCATCTGGTTCCGGAAGCTGCTCGAATGCCTTGCCGCCGACGGCCGCGCGGTGCTGCTGGCCTCTCACCTGCTCAGTGAGGTGCAGCGCAGTGCCGACCGGATCGCGGTGATCGACGACGCGACGCTGACCGTCGACCTGCCGACCGACGAGGTGGTCGCGACCTACGGCGACCTGGAGCGCGGCTATCTGGCGCTGATCGGCGCCGAGGCCGCCACTGCAGCCGGCGACGAGTTCGCCGCACGAGAAGGGGCACTGTCGTGAGTATCGCCGTCGACGCAGGCGGGCGGCACCGCCGGGAGATCGAGGCCATCGGCGTCCGCACCGGGGTGCTCAGCGACATCGCCGCCGGCGCCGGCCAGATCTGGCGCGGTGTGCGGGCCGAGGCGGTGCGCAGCGGCGGTCTGCGCGGGGTGCTGCTGCTCGCGGCGTTCCCCGCCGGGGTGCTGGTGCCGCTGCTGGTGACCTTCGCGATCGCCTTCGCCTTCGAGCGGATCGCCAACTTCGACACCACGGATATCACCGTCACCGAGACCACGACCACCAACTCGGTGTACTGGGTCATGTACTTCACCGTCGCCGTCGGCACCATCACGGCGGCCTTCGCCCAGGCCAGCGCCATGCGTGGACCCGGCCGCGATCTGGATCGGTACCTGTATCCGCGGACCTGGACCTCGCCGCTGGGTCGCTGGATCTATTACGGACTGCTGACCGCCGTCGCCTCGCTGGTGCTGATCACCGTCATCATGGCCACGCTGGGTCCGCTCTTCCCCACCGTGTACAGCCAGGTGGATCTGACCTCGGACGCCGGCGTCCGTTTCTTGATCACCGTGCCGATCCTGTCCTTCTTCGCCTGCGGCATGGGTGTCGGCGTCGCCGCGGTGATCGGCAGTCCGGCGGCGAGCATCGCCTTCCTGCTGCTGTGGATCTTCCTCATCGAGGAGGCCATCTACCTGGTCCCCAACGGCATGAAGATTCAGGCGTACATGCCCTTCCTCAACGGCATCTGGTCCACCGGCCAGGAGATCGTGATCGACCCGACCTGGGGCAAAGACGGCGCCCTGATCTACTTCGGCCTCGTCTCGATCGGGGTGTTCCTGATCGGCATGGCTGTGCTGGCCCTCCGCCGCCGCAACTGACGGTTCTCCCCCGCCGTTCGATATCGGCCCGCGAGCAGGCTCCCGCCCGGGTGCCGGTGCGCTCCTCTGACCCCGGAGTGCACCGGCACCCGTTCTTCGGGCGCTTCTCTGTATGGAGTTCTCAATCAACGTGCGCCCGCCCGGAGGGGCGAGCTGGGTCTAGCGGTCTAGCGGTCTAGAGAAGGTGTGGTTTCGATTCGGGCCTCCTCCGTCGGCCCTACTCAACCGCCGACGAGAGGCGCTCTCTCGTTCGGTCGTCGAGTGCCGCCGAGCTTGCGAGGCGGCGTATCGAGACGCGTGCGCGAGCTGGCCTCGACGCTCCTTCGTCGCGAGCACTCGACCACCGACGAGGGTCGTCGAGCGCACTCCCCCTCGGTCGTCGAGTGCGCGGCGAGCCGCTAGGCGAGACGGGCGTATCGAGACGAAGACGCGAAACGGTCAGGCGGCGGCGTGCTCGTAGAGGGTCATCGTTCTTCGGGCATTGGAACGGATCAGCTCGCGGCGTCGGTCCGGATGCTCAGGATCGGCCGGTGGCCGGAACCACGGATGGCGGTCGGGTCCGAGGAGTACTTCCCAGCCGGTGTGATGGACCATCGTGTGATGGGCGCGGCAGAGGAGGACGCCGTTGTCGAGGCAGGTCGCACCGCCTTCGCTCCATGGCGTCATGTGGTGGCCGTCGCACCACTTCGCCGGACGATCACAGCCGGGGAACGCGCAGCCGCGGTCGCGGACTTCCAGGGCCTTGCGGAGCTTTCCGGTGAACAAACGCTGACTGCGGCCGACATCAAGCGGCACGCCCTCGCTGTCGACGAGGACCTCGGAAACGGCCGCATCGCAGGCGATCAGCTCGGCTGAGGTGGCGGTGATCGGGCCGCCGAAACCCAGCGAATCCGCCTGCCGGACAACGCCGTCCGGTAGCTCTGGGATCGCGATCTCCAGGCCACTGGTGATGACCGGTGCCTGACGGACGACGGTGACGGTCGGCAGCACGCCACCGGAGGTGGGTCGGTCGTAGCCGTATAGGTAGGCGCGCACGATCTCGGCGAGGGCGTCGCCGCGGCGGCGAGCTGGTGAGCGCGGATCGGCGGAACCGTCGGGTTGCGGGATCGGTTTGGTGAGCGGATCGAGGGCGGTGACGAGGGCGTCACCGTTGAGGACGTCGAGGTCGAGTTCGGCGACGAACCGGCCGTCGTCGGTCTGAGTCAGCGTCATCTCGTTCAGGTCGGTGTTTTCCGCGACCGGCACAGCGCCTTCGGGGAGTGCGTCGGGTTCGGGGGCGAGTTCGATCGCGAACGCGCGGGCACGTTTCATCACCGCGGCCGGGTTCAGCTGCACGGAGAGGGTGCGGATGATCTTGTCGCGCTGCTCGGTCGATAGCTCGACGCGTCGACGGATGTGTTCGGTGCCTTTGACCACGGCGTCGGCGAACTCGGCGGAGGTGTGGCCGTCGCGCATTCCGGCGGCGACGGTCGGGAAGCGGTGCAGGGCGCGACCGAGTCGCCCCATGCGCTGGGCCACCACCGGGGCGACGCCGATCGCGAGCAGCAGGTCTGGGCCGGTCTTGAGTTTTCGTCGTAGCGGGATGTTCT
>NZ_JAAYXO010000136.1 GCF_012515855.1 Gordonia sp. (in: high G+C Gram-positive bacteria) | reverse complement strand
ACCGGTGAATCGAGTTGTGCCGGGCGCGAATTCGGGTCCATGGTCCTCGTCTGCCTGCTCGCCGCGATCAGATGCGTTCGATGATGGTGGCGGTCGCCAGTGCGCCGCCCGCACACATGGTGACCAGTGCGGTCTGCTTGTCGGTGCGCTCGAGCTCATGCAGCGCGGTGGTCAACAGACGCGAACCGGTGCTGCCGACTGGGTGGCCGAGGGCGATGGCTCCGCCGTTCACGTTCACCTTGTCCATGTCGGCGTTGTGGACCTGCGCCCAGCTCAGCACGACCGATGCGAACGCCTCGTTGACCTCGAAGAGGTCGATGTCGGCCATGGTCATGCCCGACCGCGACAGCACCCGCTCGGTCGCCTGCACCGGGCCGTCGAGGTGGTAGTACGGCTCGGCACCGACCAGCGCCTGGCTCACCAGGCGAGCGCGCGGACGCAGTCCGAGCTCCTTGGCGCGGTCTTCGTCCATCAGCAGGACGGCTGCGGCGCCGTCGGAGATCTGCGAGGAGTTGCCCGCGGTGTGGATGCCGCCCTCGATCACCGGCTTGAGGCCGGCGAGTGATTCGGCGGTGGTGTCGCGGAGGCCCTGATCGCGATTCACCTGGAGGGTCTGGCCGGTCAGCTCTCCCTCTTTGGTGCGCTCGGGCGCGGGGACGGTGAGCACCTCGCGGTCGAAACGACCCTCGTCCCAGGCGCGCTTGGCGTTGGTCTGCGAGCGCAGGCCGAGTGCGTCGACGTCGGCGCGGGTGATGCCGCGACGCTTGGCGATCCGCTCGGCGGCCTCGAACTGGTTGGGCATGTCGATGTCCCACGACGCCGGGCGACGCGGTCCGGCGTGCTCGCCGACATTGGCGCCCAGCGGCACGTGCGACATGCACTCGACGCCGCAGGCCACGCCCACATCGATGGTGCCGGTGGCGATGAGGCCCGCGACCAGGTGGTTGGCCTGTTGTGCCGACCCGCACTGGCAGTCGATGGTGGTCGCTCCGGTCTGCCACGGCAGTCCGGCGTGCAGCCATGCGGTGCGCGTGACATTGTTGCCCTGCTCGCCGACCTGCATCACGGCGCCGCCGATGACCTGCTCGACCAACTCCGGGTCGATGCCTGCGCGTTCGATCACGCCGCGCTGGGCGGCGCCGAGGATCTCCGCCGCATGCAGGCCCGACAGCCAGCCGTTTCGCTTTCCGATCGGCGTCCGAGCCGCTTCGACAATCACCGGCACACCCATGGTTTCTCCTCACTCTGCTGAAGTACTTCTGCGTCAAAACTAGAACAAGTTCTTGTTCGCGTCTATCCAGTGTGGCAGAGTGGGGCGTACCAGAATTGTAACGGGTTCTTATTTCATGCCGAGAGCCCGGACACGGCAAAGAATTGAGGTGATGACGTGACTCAGACGCAGAGCGAAAGTGCGTCCGACGCTCGTCCGTTCATGGATCAGGAGGGGTGGGACTTCACGAACCCAGACCTGCTGCTCGAGGGTATCCCCGTAAAGGAGTTCGCTCAGCTGCGCAAGACCGCTCCCGTGTGGTGGAACGCGCAGGAGCCCGGCAAGGGCGGCGGCTTCCACGACGGCGGCTACTGGGTGATCACCAAGCACGAGCACATTCGTGAGATCTCCAAGAACGCAGACGACTGGTCGGCCAACGACAACGGCGTCATCATCCGCTTCGAGGATGACATGCCGGCCGAGCAGATCGAGGTCACCAAGTCCCTGCTCATCAACCACGACCCGCCGGACCACACCCGTCTGCGCAAGGTGGTCTCGCGTGCGTTCACCCCGAAGGCCGTCCACGCCCTCGAGGAGAAGCTCGACGACGCGGCTCGCGACATCGTGAAGAAGGCCGCAGAGGCCGGTTCCGGCGACTTCGTGCACCAGGTCTCGGTCGACCTGCCGCTGCTGGCGATCGCCGACCTCCTCGGTGTGCCCGAAGAAGACCGCATGAAGCTGTTCGACTGGTCGAACTCGATGATGAACGCCGACGATCCGGAGTTCACCACCGACCCGCTGACCGCGAACATGGAGATTCTGGGCTACGGCTACAACATGGCCGAGCAGCGCAAGAACAACCCGGCCGACGACATCGTCACCCAGCTGATCGAGGCCGACATCGACGGCCACAGCCTCGCCGAGGCCGAGTTCGGCTTCTTCTTCATCCTGCTGACCGTCGCGGGCAACGAGACCACTCGTAACGCCATCACCCACGGCATGAACGCCTTCTTGGAGAACCCGGAGCAGTGGGAGCTCTTCAAGAAGGAGCGGCCGGCCACCGCGGTCGACGAGATCGTCCGCTGGGCCACCCCGGTCAACGTCTTCCAGCGCACCGCCAAGCGTGACACCACGGTCGGCGGCGTCGAGATCAAGGAAGGCCAGCGCGTGGGCATGTTCTACGGCTCGGCCAACTTCGATGAGGACGTCTTCGAGGATCCGTTCACGTTCGACATCATGCGCGACCCGAACCCGCACGTCGGTTTCGGCGGCAACGGCACGCACTTCTGCATCGGCGCCAACCTGGCCCGCATGGAGATCAACCTGATGTTCAACGCGCTCGCCGATCTGGTTCCGGACATCACCAAGCTCCAGGATCCGCGTCGTCTGCGTCACGGCTGGATCAACGGCATCAAGGAACTCCAGGTCAACTACGGAACCAAGTGAGGAATCCGTGACTGACAAGACTCCCGCCTACCTGAACATCGATCGCGAGAATCATCCGGCCGTGCTCGCCGGACGTCGTTCCCGCGACGCCGTCGAGGCCCGCGACAAGCAGGCCTGGCTCGACAACTTCGCCGTCGACGGCGCAGTCGAGGACCCGGTGGGTCCGTCGATGTTCGACGAGGAAGGCAAGGGGCACCGAGGCGCAGACGCCCTGTCCGCGTTCTGGGACAAGGCGATCGCGGCGACGGAGAAGATCGACTTCCAGTTCGAGAAGGAGATCATCTGCGGCAACGAGGTGGCCTACATCGGCAAGATCGTCACGCACATCGCGGGATACATCTCGGAGGCGGAAGGGGTCTTCACCTACCGCGCCGACGCCGACGGGAAGATGGAAGCGCTGCGAGCCTACTGGGAGGTCGAGGCGACCATCGCGTCGACCAGGCAGGCCTGACCCGCCATATCGATACGCACGACCGCTGAGCCCCGTCCATCGACTGATGGACGGGGCTCAGTGGT
>NZ_JAAYXO010000135.1 GCF_012515855.1 Gordonia sp. (in: high G+C Gram-positive bacteria) | reverse complement strand
TCCCGACGGCAGTGGAGCCTGCCGACGCCGCGTACCTGATCTTCACCTCCGGTTCCACCGGCGAGCCCAAGGGAGTCGTCGGAACGCAGGGGGCGCTCGCCAGTTACGCGCGGGATCATCGCGATCGGGTGCTGGCGGTGGGTCGCGAGCGGCTCGGCCGCCCGATGCGCGTCGCCCACGCCTGGACCTTCTCGTTCGACGCCTCCTGGCAGCCGCTCGCCGCGCTGCTCGACGGGCACGAGGTGCACCTGTTCTCCGAGGAGGAGACCCGCGACGCAGCCCGACTGGTGGCCGCGCTCGGCAGCCGCGACATCGACATGATCGACACGACGCCGTCGATGTTCGGACAGCTCTCGGCCGCCGGCCTGGTGTCGGGGGAGCCCGGCCGGCCGACGCTCACCGTGTTGGCGCTCGGCGGCGAGGCGATCGGCCCCGCGCTGTGGAAGCAACTCGGTGCGTTGCCGCGCACGGCGGTCTTCAACTGCTACGGACCCACCGAGACCACCGTCGAGGCGATGGTCGCGCGAGTGTCGTCGTCGCCGGTGCCGACGATCGCCGGGCCCACCGACCGGATGACCGCGCGGGTCCTCGACTCGCGGCTGCGGCCCGTCGCCGACGGGGTGATCGGCGAGCTGTACCTGACCGGTGATCAAGTGACGCGCGGATACCAGGGGCGTGCCGGGCAGACGGCGGCGGCGTTCGTCGCCGATCCCGACCGGCCCGGGCAGCGGATGTACCGCACCGGAGACCTGGTACGCCGCAACGCCGCCGGGAACATTCTGTTCGTCGGACGCGGTGACCATCAGGTCAAGATCCGCGGCTATCGCATAGAGGTCGGCGAGGTGGAGGCCGGTCTGCGCGCCGTGCCGGGGGTGCGCGAGGCGGCGGTGATCGTCGTCGACCGCCCGATCGGGGCCGCGCTGGTCGGGTTCGTGTCCGGGGCTGGTTCTGCTGTGGATACTGCTGGGTTGGACTCTGCTGGGTTGGACTCTGCTGGGTTGGACTCTTCCGGGGTGCGCGAGGCGCTGTCGCGGACGCTGCCCGCGCACATGATTCCGACGCGAGTGATCGTGCTGCCGATGCTGCCGGTCAATACCAACGGCAAGCTCGACGCCGCGGTGCTCGGCGAGTCCGCACGGGCGGCGCTGTCCGGCGGCGGTGCTGCCGACGAGGTCCTCGACGACGTGCAGGAACGCGTGGTCGCGGCGGTGTCGGGCGTGCTCGGCGTCCGGCCGGGCCGCGACGACGACTTCTTCGATCTCGGGATGGACAGCATCGTCGCGATGGCGCTGGTGACGGCGCTGCGGGCCGGCGGCGACGAGCTCGCCGCCCGCGACGTGATGACTTTCCCCAACGTCCGCGATCTGGCCCAGGCCGTGCGGCGCGGCGAGCACCTGTCGCGGCTCGCCGCCGAGCGCGAGTACGGCGACGTGCCCGCGCTGCCTGTCGTCGAATGGATGTATGAGGGCGGAGACTGGCGGCGGTTCACCCAGACCGTGCTGTTCCGGCTGCCGTCCGGGGTGTCGGACGCGGTGGTGGTCGAGGTGCTGCAGGCGCTGGTCGACGGTCACGACATGCTGCGCTCCACCCGGGAGAGCGGCGTCGTCGTGACTCGGGAGCCCGGGACTGTCGACGTCTCCAGCCGCTTCTGGGCGATCGAAGACGGGGCGATCGTAGACGGGGCTCGGAGCACGGGTGAACTCGTCGAGATCGCCGCGCGCCAGGCGTGCGACGCCGTCGACCCCGACCGCGGGGACATGCTCGCCGCGGTTCGGATCGTCGTGCCGGACGACGCCGATCTGCTGCTGCTGTCGATTCACCACCTCGCGGTGGACGCGGTGAGCTGGCAGATCATCTTCGGCGACCTCGTCGAAGCCGGCGCGGCGGTGCTGCACGGCGCGCCGATCCGGCTCGCCCCGGAGTACACCGACTATCGCGCGTGGAGCCGAGAGCTGTTGGCGCGTGCGGGGTCCGACGAGGTGGTGGGGCAGCGCGACTACTGGCGGTCGCAGGTGGCGGCCGTCGATCCGGTGATCGGCAGTCGGGTCCCCGAGATCGGCCGGGATACCTGGGCCGATCTCCGCTCGGCCACCGTCCTCACCGACGTCGCCGTGACCGCGCGCATTCTCGACGGGGTGGATCAGCGGATCGGGCTGCGCGAGTTCCTGTTGGCGGCGCTGACGGTGACCTTCGCGTCGTGGCGCGCCGAGCACGGTCAGGATGCTGCGGCGGGTTCACTGATCGCGCTGGAAGGGCACGGTCGTGAAGATGCGACGGTCGGCGACGACGTCGACACCGGTCGAACGCTCGGCTGGTTCACCACGGTGTTCCCGGTCCGGCTCGCGGCCGGGCGGACCGTCACGGTCGACGCGCTGGAGGCCGACCCCGCTGGTTGTCGTGGGGTGGTGGAGGCCGTCGCGGCCGAGTTGGATGCCATCCCCAACCGCGGCCTGGACTACGGCCTGCTCCGCTACGCAGAGCAGGATCCGGCGTTGGTCGCGGGTGCAGCGCCGCAGGTGGAGTTCAACTATCTGGGTCGCTTCGATCTCGGCGTCGCAGGCACTGAGCCGGGCCCGTGGCAGCCGGTGGTCGACCTGGAGTTGAACGAACATCTGCCCACCGACCCCGAACCCGACCTTCCGCTCCGCTACGCCCTCGACATCGTCGCCGTCGTCCGAGCCACCGACGACGGCCCCCAGCTGGTGACCAACTGGCGCCACTGTTCCACGGTCCTCTCCCCGCAGGACATCGAGCGGCTGTCGGAGTTGTGGACGCGGTCGGTGGCTGCGTTGTCGCGCTGAGTAGGCGCCTCTCCCCGGCTGGTCGAGTAAGCGACGAAGGAGCGCATCGAGACCGTTCCTTCACACGTTGGTCGAGTAAGCGACGAAGGAGCGCATCGAGACCGCCACAGGCTGGGTCCACGGACAGAAGTGCCGGATCCTGTGGACAACGCCGTTGTCGAAGGTTCGGCGACCGGTGACAGTCGAGTGATGTCCGGTTTCCTGTACATCCTCAAATGTTGCGACGGAAGCTACTACGTCGGAAGCACCCGGAGCATCGAGGTCCGATTCCAGCAGCACCAATCGGGGAAAGGGTGCGAGTACACGAGTTGGCGACGACCCGTCGAACTGGTCTTCTGCGAGGAGTTCGAGACGATCGGCGAGGCGTATGCGATGGAGAAGCGAGTTCAGAAGTGGTCACGCGCGAAACGGGAGGCATTGATCGCAGGCGACTTCGAAGCCCTGCATCGGGCTGCCAAGAAGGGATTTCGTCCGACGAGGTGAGCATCGTTGCAGCAGGGCGCTACCGTATCGGCTGACCCAGCCCGCGGCGGTCTCGATGCGCTCGTTCCTCGCTTACTCGACCAGCGTGTTGTCTCGCCCAGCGAGATCGCTCGTTCCTCGCTTACTCGACCAGCAGGGGGCTCTCCTTGCTTACTCGACCAGCCCGCTCCTTGCTGATCGAGTAAGCGCGCGAGCGAAGCGAGCGTGCGCATCGAGATCGACGACGCGGGTCTATCCCGGGCGCCCGACCACGAAGGTGCCGACGTTGCACTCCACCAGCTCGTCGCGGCCGGTCGCCTCGGCGAAGGCCGCGGTGTCGCCGTAGCCCTGGGCCACTCCGCCCAGGCCCATCGCCGTCGCGGTCAGGTACAGCGTCTGGGTCAGGACGCCGACGTGCTTCAAGATCACCGCGTACGGCATCTGCTCGTAGGTCCACATGATGCGGCCGGCGCGGGCGGCGAGGGTCAGCATCACCTGGGGGAGTTCACCGTCGGCGAGGGTCAGCGCGGCGGGGGAGAGCAGTCGCGTGACCGCGGCATCGTCGAGCGCGGCGACATGACGCAGGGCGTGTTCGGTCGAGTCGTAGTGATACATCCCGGGTTCCAGGCCGGCAACGTTCCGGACGACTGGATACACCTCGAGTTCGTAGATGGAGCCGCCGGACGGGTAGGGGCGCGACGGCAATTCGGTCGTCGCCGTGCCCGGTTTCTCGATGGTGCGGACGCCCCGGGTGCGGGCGCAGCGGTACAGCAGCTCGCCGAGCTCGGCGACGGTGATGGGGGTCGCGTCGTCGAAGCTGCGGGTGGAGACGCGATCCTCGGTGGCCCGTGCCAGCGGGACGGTGAGCGCGTCGAGATCGGGGACGGGCAGCGCAATCGGCTCGCTGGGATACGGATCCGGTGCGGCCGGGACCGGCGGGAATCGGCCGTCGGCCCATCGGGTGGGACCGAAGTGGGTCCAACTGGTGCTGCGATCGCCGACGGTGCTGCGTCGGTGGAACCACAGTTCGTGTGGACTCCACGCCGCGGTCGCGAAGGCGGACGTCTCGTCGTCGACGGCGGCGACCGCGTGTCCGGTCCACCGCAGGTCCGACCACAGCTGCGCCGTCCAGGCGGCGTCGACCGAATCGAGTCCTGACAGCGCCGCGGCGACATCCGCGTGATGCGCCACCACGTCGCACCACGACCGCGGGTTCTCGGCGACGAATTCCTCGCCGTCGCGCCGCAGCACCGTGAACCGCGACAGCGTGCCGCCGACCGCATCGGAAACGGGCCGGGGCGACGACGCCGCTCGGAACGGGCGCAGGGTGTAGAGCCGGGTGTCGGCGACGGCGACGGTCAGTTCCAACGCGCCGGCGGTCAACAACTGCGCAAGCAGATCGGCGACGGGCGGGGGCGGTGCGGCGTCGAACGCGATCGGACCGGCATTGAGTGCTTTGAGTGCGCCGCCCTGCATCCCGATCAGTCCGGTGAGCTGCTGCTTCACCGGCAGGACCGTGGCTGATCCGGGAGCGCCGAGGACGGCTTTGCTCCCGGATCGCCACGTGTAGATCGTGCGGAGGGCGGTCGTGCTGGGACCCGTCATGGGACTACTCTGTGGCCTTCTCGAACGCCGGCTTCAGCGTGTCGAGCAGGTAGGGGATCGCGAGCGGGGTGGGCTGATTGAGTCCACTGATGTCGGCCAGTGACAAGTTCGCGACAGCGCCGTTCTCCACCGATCGGAGGGTCGCGTAGCCGGGCAGCTTCTCGAGCGACTTCTTCAGCGCAGGCGTGTTCGCGGTGACGATGAGGACATCGGCGTCGAGCATCGGGATGTTCTCAGTCGAGATCGGGAAACGCGGGTTCTTGCTCTTCTGGAACTGGGCGAGCAGCTTCGGCGCGATCTTCATGCCGAGTTCGTTGAACAGGTAGGCGGCGCCGTCGTTGGGGTCGGCCATCACCTGGATCTGATCGGCGGAGTACATGTACGCCATGGCGTAGGTCTTGCCCGCCAGCCCCGGCAGTGCCTTCTTGAACTCGGCGATGTCGCCGTTCACGCTATCGGTGATCTCTTTGGCCTTCGCATCGTCGCGCAGCAGGGTGCCCATCAGCTTCACGAGGTCCTGCCAGGGGTCCACCTGCTTGCCGGTGACACCGGGGATGGTCGGCGCGATCTCGCGGATCTTCTTGAAGTTCTCCGGCTGCGATGTCGGCATGTAGCCCTCGGCCAGGATCAGGTCGGGATCGGCTTTGGCGATCTCGGCGACCAGATTCTCCGGGTTCAGCGCGGTGGAATCGCCGAGCTGGTCGGCGGTCCACGGCGACGGCGAACCGGTGAGGATCTGGATGTTGTCGAGGTACGCGACTGGTTTGACGCCGAATGCCAGGGCGGTGTCGATCCACTGCGCGCCGAGGGTGACGATCCGCTGAGGCTTACCGTTGACGGTCACCGCGCCCTGTGGCGTGTTGACCTGGATCGGCCCACCGACGGACTCCTCCTCAGCCGGAGGGCTGCAGGCGGACACCGTCAAGACAAGTGCCAGCACACCCGCAAGCATGGTCAGGAGCGTTCTCGCTGTCGACTTCATTGCGGAAGCATAACCTAGGCTGTCCTAAGTTAGGTGAGACGGTCCTCGGTTGGGGTGTGGGGCCGGGGTCTCGGTACGGCCCGGGCTCGCTGCGCTCGCTGCGGGCACTCGACTGGCGTGGGGGAGTGTCAGCCGTCCGACGACCGGCGTGGGGGAGTGTCGGCCGTCCAACGACTGGCGTGGGGCGGCCTCAGCCGTCCAACGACCGGAGGAGGGCTCGGGTGCGGGCGCGGACCTCAGGGTCGCGGTCGAACAGGATGCCGACGTATTCATCGACGCCGTAGTCGCTCAACTCGCGGATCCGGTCGGCCACGGTCGCTTCGTCGCCGACGATCGCGGTGTCGACCGGGCCGGTGAAGCCCTCGCGGTCGAGCATCGCCTTGTATGACGGCAGGCTGTCGTACATCGCGAACTGGGCGGCGGCCGATTCGCGGGCGCCGTCGACGTCGTCGGTCACCGACACCGGGAGCGTCGCGACGGTGCGGACGTCCGACTCCGCGCGCCCGGCGCCGACCGCCGCGGCGCGCAGGGTCGGCACGATGTGGTCGCGCAGAGTCTTGGGGCCGGTCATCCAGGTGACGGTGCCCGCGGTACGACTGCCGGCCACGCCCAGCATCTTCGGGCCGAGCGCTGCGAGGTACACCGGCGGCGCCGGAATGTCCTGCATGGTCAGCGCGCCGCGAGTGGTGAGGAGATCGCCTGCGGCGCTGACCTTCTCGCCGTTCAGCAAGGGGAGTAGTCCGTCGAGGAATTCGCTGGTGCGGGCCACTGGCCGCTTGTACGACACGCCCCACATGCCCTCGGTGACCACCTGGTGGCTCAGGCCGATGCCGAGGTTGAGGCGCGGACCGATGACCGCCTGGGTGGTCAACGCGCGCTGCGCCAGCAGCATGGGGTGCTGCACCTGCATCGGCAGCACGCTGGTGCCGAACTCGATCTCGGGAACCTCGCGGCCGGCGACGGTGAGCATGGTGAGCGCGTCCGGCTCATTCGGCATCTGCGTGGTCCAGACGCGTCGGAAGCCCTCCTCTTTGAGCTCGGCCAGGTTCGCCACGGCCTTGTCGATGGAGGCGGTGCGGGCGTTGATGGTCCACACGACGGAAATCTGCATGCTCTGTTCTCCTGTACTCGGTGCGGGAGGCGGCGCCGCACGGTGGGGTCGGACGGCGCCGTCGACTCTGGCAACCGATCGTAGTGGGATGTGCGCCGTGTGCGCGGCGGGTCGTCTCGAAACCTGCGCTACACAGGCGCGTGAGACGAATATTTAACGTAGTCTCAGGAGGGTGCCGGCGCCGAACAGAGGCATCGGGACGAGGAGAGGAAGGGACGACGATGGAACTGACGGTCTCACCGGCCCATCGGAAGCTGCGCGATCGGGTCAAGCGCGTGACGCGGATCGAGCTGTTTCCGCCTGCAGAAGTCCAGGCCGCGTTCCTTGCCGGACACACGGCGGGGGATCCCATCGCCGAGAAGTTCGTCGCCGAGACCTATCACGGAGAAATGGGCGGCGAGAACGCGCGCGCCCTGCTCGACGACGCCATCCGAGTCGGCGTCGACAACGTGCCCGAGGCGCCAGAATCGATGCGCGCGCTGTTCTCCGAGTTCGAGACCATCCCCGACTGGCTCGACCCGGAACTGATCGAGCAGGGCGCCGCGGTGTGGCGGCGCTGGGGCTACAACATGGGCGCGGTCGGTAACGCCGGAACCATGGACACCTACACCGAGGCGTCCCTGGCGGTGCCGCTCTCGCTGTCGGGCGGATACGCGGGGGCCAGCGCGCTGAACCGCTACCTCGAGACCAGTCGATGGTGGCTCGAGGTCTGTCAGCCGGGCGCCGTCCTGACACCGGGATCCAAGGCGCGTGAACTCTCCCTGAAGGTGCGGGTGATGCATGTGTCGGTCCGGGCCCGAGTGGCCGAGCATCCCGAGTGGGACGCGGACGCGCACGGACTGCCGATCAGCCAGAGCGAGATGATGTTGACCCTGCTCGGCGGCAGTGTCGGACCGGCCGCGGGACTCTTGGCGCTCGGCTTCCTCACCACGCCCGCCGAGGTCCGCGCGGTCCTGCACTTCAACCGATACCTCGGGCATCTGGTCGGCTGCGACGTCGACCGCATGTACCCCGAGACCTACGCCGACGGTCTCCGGCTCCTGTACTACTTCGACGCGACCCGCAAGCACGACTCCGGGCCGCTCGGCGCCGAACTCGTCGAATCGTTCGTGCCGTCGTTCGAACCGCCGGCCGGGGTGCGCGGCGTCGACCGCCTGCGCGGCAAGTTTCATCTGCACCTGCAGGCCGGATACACGCGGCTGTTCATCCTCCCGTGGAATCGACGCAGGTTCCGGCTTCCCAGCGGCCTTCCCGGGCTCGCCCTGCTGATGGGGCGAGCGCCGTTCATCGCTGCGGTCGAGATGGCGCGGCGTGTGGTGCCCGGCGTCGATGAACGGTGGCAGGCCGCGTCGATGAAGCGTTGGAAGCGCTGGCACGCGTGGCACCTCGGTCAGCGCGAAGAGCAGTTCGACGCCACCAAGGCACTGCGGAGATAACCGCTCAGGAAGATAGCCGCTCAGACTGACGTGCGCAGGGCGCAGTAGACACTGTTGCCCATGAACTCGGCGAGGTCGTCGGGACTCCACGTGTCGTCGGCGAGCAGGGTGCGGACCGCGCCCTCACTGGTGGAGACCCACAGTTCCACCAGCGCGCCGAGCTTCTTGTCGACCTCGGCCTTCGGCATGCCCCAGGCGAGCAGGGTGGGTTTCAGCAGATCCGAACTGCGCTGCACCGACGCTGCACGACCGCGACCGAAGAACTCGGCGACCTCCGAGTCGGGAGATCCGTACACCAGTCGCCAGGTGTTCGGTTCGTCGGCGACGGTCCGGAGGAGGGCGCGGAAGCCCTCCACGAACACCGACGCGTCGGCGTCGACGGTGCGCCTGCGAAGCACCGCGGTGAGGGAGGTGCGCAGGCGATCCTCCTCGCGCTGGACCAACTCGGCGATCAGATCGACACGGTTCGCGAAACAGGTGTAGATGACCGGTCGGGTCACATCGAGACGATCGGCCACCGACGCGATCGTCACCGACGAAATGCCCTCGGTCACCGCGATCTCGAGGGCGGCGTCGAGAATCTGGGGTCGACGACGCTCCGGTCCGAGATGTTCGGCACGTCTGCGGCGAGTCTTGCTGGGAGGCATCGGAATATGAGTTTAAGGTGCCGGCTCCACGGGCGTGGAGAGGTTGTGCACAAATCCGTTGGTGAGGGGATCGACGGTACGGAATCGACTGCTCGGACGGAATGTCGCGATAGCCGGGCATCGGGTTATTCGGACGGTAAAATTTCTGTCGGAGTTGCGGAACGCACCTCCTCACAATCGAATGAATGGGAGTCCCGCCATGCCGGCACCTGAGCAAACTGATCCGCATCCCGTGAAGCAAGGCGTCGCCGGGGTCACCACCTTCGCCGCGGCAGCACTACTGTGCATCGTCGGCTTCATGGGGTTGTTCCAGGGAATCGCCGCGGCCGCCAACGACGACCTGATCATCGTCGGACCGAAGTACACCTATCAGTTCGACCTCACCACCTGGGGCTGGATTCACATCATCGTCGGCGTGCTGGCACTGATCGTCGCGTTCGGGATGTTCGCCGGGGCCACCTGGGCGCGGGCGGCAGCCATCGTCATCGCATCGTTGGCGATCATCGCCAACTTCTTGTGGCTGCCCTACTACCCGTGGTGGTCGATCCTGATCATCGCGGTGAACGTGCTGGTCATCTGGGCCGTCGCCACGTGGGACGCCCGCTGACCGCTATCGGCCGACCGACGCTGTCTCCTCTCTCGGGGAGGCAGCGTTGGGTGCGTTGATAGGAGATCTACTTCCGTCGGCGCTGGGCGTGGCGATCTCGCCGGTCCCGATCATCGCGGCGATCCTGATGCTCTTCGGCAAACACGCTCGGACTACTAGCCTCGGTTTCGCCGCCGGCTGGATCATGGGCGTGCTTGCGGCGACCGCCCTGTTCACCGGGCTCGGCTCGGCGGCCCGCGAGACGTCGTCGGCAACCGGATGGATCGTGCTCGCGGCGGGTGTCCTGCTGCTGGCCGAGGGCGTGCGCGAATGGCGCGCTCGCTCCGGTGTCGCGTCGACGCCGAAGTGGATGGCGGCGATCGACGAGATGAAGCCGCTCGCCGGGGCGGGTATCGGCTTCGTCCTCGCGGCCGTCAATCCGAAGAATCTGCTGCTGTGTGTTGCCGCAGGCATGCAGATCGGCGCCGCCGGCCTCACGACCGGCGGAACGGTGGTCGCGATCGTGGTGTTCGCGGTGATCGCTAGCTCGACGGTCGCTGTTCCGGTGTTTGCCTACCAGGTGGCCGCGGATCGACTGCGCGGTCCGCTGGCGTCGCTCAAGGCGTGGCTGGAGGCGAACAACAAGGCGGTGATGGCCGTGCTGATTCTGGTGCTCGGCGTCGTCCTGATCGGCAAGGGGCTCGGCGCCGTCACGGGCTAGTGCGCGACTGTTGTCGCGAGGCCTGGTCAGCCCAGCGCTTGCTCGATCGGCACCACGCCGTCGGTGAACGGGATGTCCTTTCCGATCGTCGACGGCGTGGCCAGCGCGGCCGCGGCCACCAGCGCGACATTCGCGCGTGAGGTCCCCGGGTTGGCGTCGGCGCGTTCCGCGCTGGGGTCGATGGCGCCGGACGGAGCGTCGAGGGTGAGCCTGCCCGGCATCAGGATGGTCCAGTCGAGGTCGGATGTCCGCAGCGCGACATCGGCCGCGGCTTTGGCCTCGGCGTACGCGAAGAACGAATTGTCGGACGGCACACCGTGATCGGGGCGTGCGCCCAGATAACTCACCATCACGTAGCGCCGGATGTCCGCTGCCTGCGCCGCGGTCATGGACGCGATCGCGGCGTCGCGGTCGACGGCATAGGTCCGTGTCGGATTGCCGCCGCCCGCACCGGCGCTGAACACCACGGCGTCGGCGCCGCGCAGCGCCTCGGCGAAGGCATCCGGTGTCGCGGTCTCGATGTCGAAGACCACGGGTGTCGCGCCGGTGGCGGCGACTTCCGCCGCATGCTCGGGATTGCGGATGAGCGAGGTGACGGAGTCGCCGCGGGCGACGAGGAGCGGAGCCAGCAACAGGGCGATCTTGCCGTGCCCGCCGATGATCGTGATAGCAGCCATGCCTTCGACCGTACGTGTCTCAGCGGCTGTGCGCCGGGTTCATTCCTTGGCGGCGGCCCCGCCGCGGGGTGTGATCCCCAGACGCTCGGCGAACAGCCTCCGCTGAACCATCCAACCGGCGATCGAGAGTCCGATCCACACCGCATTCGACGTGACGCTGGTAGCCGCCGAATCCGGATGGTCGAGCCATTCCAGACCGCTGAACGCTCGTCCGATGCCGATAAGGATCATGCTGGCGCCGCCGATGGAGGTGAGCCACAGCAGGGCGCGCTCGCGGTACTTGTCGGCGCAGAACGCGGCGGCGACGGCGATCGCGACGATGATGACCGCACTGGCCGACCACGAACTGTCGCCCGGTTGCACCAGGTCGGCGATCCGGGCGCCCGCGACCGCGCCGGCGAGGCCGCCGACGAAGTACGACGCGAACTTAAAGATCAGCGAGCACACCACCCACGACGACACGCCGCCGACGAGTCCGAACAGCAGTAGCGTCATCGTGCTCGCATTGAAGAGCCCCGCGACCATCCAGCCGAGACCGAAGCCCGCCGCGATCACGCCCAGATGCACCGACCGCACCCCGTAGAAGCAGAGCAGCGCCCCGATCGCGAGAATCACCAGACCATTGGCGTCAAACATGGGTGGTCCCTTCGGGGTCGGGGCTGGGGTCGAGATTCTTGTCGACGGAGTCGGCGATCAGGTAGTTCATCCACCGCGTGGTCGGATCGATGTCGATGAGCAGGCACTTGACGAGGATGGTGAGCGGAACCGCGAGAATCGCTCCCAACGGGCCCAGGATCCAGGCCCATACCACCAGTGACAGGAAGGTCAGCGTGGTCGACAATCCAACGGCGTCACCGATGAACTTGGGCTGAATGCCGGTCTGGATCACCATGTTGATGGCGCTGTAGACGACGATGACGAGGAGCATTTTCCCGCCGCCGCCGTCGAGCAGTGCGAGCAGGGCGGGCGGGATCACGCCGATCACGAAGCCGATGTTCGGGATGTAGTTGGTGATGAACGAGAGCAGGCCCCACAAGATCGGCAGCGGAATCCCCATCGCCCAGAGCGCGCCGGCGTCGAGCACCGCGACGATCAGTCCGAACGCCGTGCTCACCACCAGATAGGTGCGCGTACCCGCGGCGAAATCGCCCAACGCTGTGGAGACGTTGGGGCGAATGCGATCGAGGACGGCGATCCGGTCCCCGAAGCCGGTCGCGTCCATCGCCATGAACAGTGCCACCGTGAGGACCAGGACGAGCGCGGAGGTGGCCGACATCAGTCCCGACAACAGATCCCCCGCGGCCGAGATCAGCTTGCCGGCGTCGACGTTGGCGAGCATGTCGTGGATGCTGCTCGCGTCGATGCCGCGGTCGCTGAGGAAGTCGCGGAAGTCGTCGACCAGCCCGTCGAACTTGTCGGCGTACTGCGGCATCAATGTCGCCAGCTGGGCGATGGAGAAGATGACCGACACGAACAGGAAGATGATGATCCCGTAGACCCCGAGCAGCACCGCCAGCGCGGCCAGCCAGGCGGGACAACCGCGCCTGCGCAGCCAGCGACCGAGGGGGTGGACCGCGATCGTCAGCATCAGTGCGAGGACCACGGGCCCCACCAGCCCGGCGATCGACCGTAGGCCGGCGACGGTGACGACGATGCACGCCAGCCCGATCAGGACGACCACGCCGCGTGGCAAGACGGATGGCTGATCGACATCGGAGGAGTCCATGAGAGGAGTATCCGGCACGTCGCCGGTATGTTCGACCGAAATACGCGATTCGCGTTCCGCCCCACTGTCAAGGAGCTTGCCCGTTATGGCCAACCCTGCCGTTCGACTAGCTCGCGACTTTCCCTGGTTTCACCGATGGATCGGCCTTATCGGGAACACCGGATTCGTCATCGGCAGCATCTTGTTCCTGGTACCGGGGCTGGTGTACTCCGGCACCTGGATCTTCGTCCTCGCCTCGACCGGGATGATGATCGACAGCGCCGGCGAGAAGATTCTCCGCCGCGAGGAAGAGCGGCGGAAGACGGAGACGGCCTGAGTAGGCGCCGCCGGACTATCGCCCGTTGAGGATGAGCGGCCCGCAGCGGGTGATCCGAGGCTTGTCATAGTCAAAATCGGACTATCCACGGTCGGGATCTTGGGGAGGACCACATGACTGGCTTGACTGATTCCCGCTCGACGCTGTTCGGGCCGGTGGAACTGAACATGATCACGCTGCCGGGTGCTGAACCCTCCGCCGCGCTTCTCGAAGCGATCGCGGTGCAAGTTCGAGCCGGCGTTCTGCGGATTCTCGACTTCGTAGTCATCCACAAGGGCGACGACGGCGAGATCGAGGTGACCGAGGTCGACTTCGAGGCACCGGCCGGGGGAGAGGTCGAACTGGAACTCGTGCTCCCCGGCCTCACCGGAGATGAGGATCTGCAGCTGCTTGCTGAAGACCTGGCACCGGGTTCGTCGGCTGCGGTGGCAGCCTTTGAATTGCTGTTCGCGCGGGAGTTCACCGCGCAACTCGCGGCCGACGGCTGCGCCGTGGTGACGACCGAACGGATTCCCGCTCCGGTCGTCAATGCTCTGGTTGAGATGGCAGACGAGGCTTGACCCTTCGCCTCGGCAGGTCACAGTCGGCAGGTCGCTGTGAAAGGGCCGGTCACACAACGAAAGGAAGTGGCAAATGTTCGGACGAGGTGGCCGACCGGGTCTGATCGGACTCGCGGCGCGGACGGCGGTGGTCACGGGAACTGCGAACGCCATGCAGAACCGCGCGATCAACCGACGCGAAGAGCAGTCGCAGGCACGCGCCGCAGAAGCAATGCAATACCAACAGCAGTACCAGGAACCGCCGCAGCAGTATGCGCCACCGACTCAGCAGGCGCCGCCCACACGGACTACGGCCCCGCAGTCGGACTTGATCGCCGAGCTCTCCAAGTTAGGTGACCTTCGTTCTCAGGGGCTGCTGACGGACGAGGAGTTCGCTGCGGCCAAGGCCAAGTTGCTCGCGTGACCCGTCAAGCGCTGATCCGCACGGCTTCCCGGCGCGTGGAGACGCCCAGTTTGCGGTAGATCGCGCGTTGATGGGTCTTCACAGTGTTGATCGAGACGTTGAGGTGGTCGGCGATTTCTTTCATGGTGCGTGTTGTGCGGAGCTGGGCGTACACGTCCAACTCGCGCTCGGAGAGTTGCATCAGCGGGCCGTCGACGGATGCGGGCGACAAGCACTCGGTGATGAAGTCGTCGTGAGCTGTGCCCCACGCCAAGTGGTCGGTGAGGAGCTGCCGAAGCTCGGGCGCGTCTCCCACGTACAGTCGCCGCAGGGATTCTTCCGAGGCTGCATCCAGGGACCGTTCGAGCATCTCGTGTGCTGCATCCGGATGGCCGTTGTTCATCGCGAAATGAGCGTCCGCCAACAGGGTGGCGGCGCGGACATACGAGATGCTCGAATAGGAATCGATACGGTGCAGCATCTGCGAAGCGAGGCGAGGCCGCCGCGCACGCATCGCGATTCCGGCGAACACCACCGTCGCCAACGGGACGTCATCGGCGTCCTGGTACGCCAGAACCACCTGCATGGCGCGTTCGCGGCGCCCGCTGGCTTCGTAGAGGGCGGCCAGGGCCATGTGGCGGAACGCGGACCAGGAAAGTCCACGATCGTTGGCGGCGGGGATCTCGCGTAGTTCGGCGAGCGCTCGACGGCAGGCGTCGGGATCCCCGGTCGCTGCCGAAACCAACGCCAGCATCACGCGCGCCGCGCTGTAGAACGGTTGGCTCGAGGATCCGCTTCGCAAAGCCTGCTGTAGTTCGCCGATCGCTGCCCGGAGATCGTTCTGCATGTACGCGGCATATGCTGCGCCAATCGCCGACCCGTCGCCGACGAACGCCCACCAGCTGCCGCCGTCGTCCGTTACGCCGCGGTGCGCGAGCAGATCGCGAGTCTCGTGCATCCGCCCGGCCCACGCGAGGGTGTACGTGAGGTGGCTCTGCGCACGTTGCTCCAGGTGATGGCTGCCGACTGCTTTCGCCTCGGCCGCGGCCGAGGTCAGGAGTTCAACGGCGAGCACCGGACGGAGTCTCAGGCGCATCTCGGTCCACCCGAGCAAGTAGAGGGTCGCGGCATGGTCGTGGGCATCCACCTCGCCGTGCTCGAACCGGTGACGTACTCGATCACTTGCGGCGGCGAGCTCGGTCCGATTGTTGAGCAGGAACAGTTGGGCTTGGTCGTGCACCAGGGGCCACGATTCGGCGTCGTTGGGTGACTGGGTGGTGCTTTGCTGGGGGTCATGGGGGTCATGGGGGTCATGGGGGTCGGCAGTGACCCGCCCGGCGGTTCCTGGACAGTCTCCCGACTATCGTTGGGGTGAACTGGAATTGGAGCATTCACGTGCCACGGAAGTATTCAGCTGAGTTCAAGGCCTCGATTGCCTTGGAGGTGATCGAGC
>NZ_JAAYXO010000134.1 GCF_012515855.1 Gordonia sp. (in: high G+C Gram-positive bacteria) | reverse complement strand
CGGCGCCTCCGATGCCACCGAAGCCCTGCGGCTGCTCTCCGAACAGTCCGTGGATGCCGCCTTCCTGGACATCTCGATGCCGGGACTCAACGGCATGGAGCTCGCCACCGTCCTCGCCCGCTACGCGACCCCGCCCGCACTGGTGTTCGTCACCGCACACGACGACCGCGCCGTCCAGGCGTTCGACGTCGGCGCCGTCGACTACCTCCTGAAACCACTGCGCGCACGGCGTCTCGCGCAGGCGGTCGAGCGTGTCCTGGCGAGCCGTCCGGACACGCTCGTCGGCGACACCGCCGGGACCGATGCCGACCCTGCCGCTGCGGGCGCCGACCCAGCCACCGCCGAAATCGCCGGGGACACGGACACGTCCGCCGACTCAGGCATTTCATCGACGAGGCTCAGCACAAGCACTTCGACGGGGCTCAGCACAAGCACTTCGACGGGGCTCAGCACAAGCGTGATCCCCGTCGAGCGCGGCGGCGTGACGTCCTTGATCCAGCGCGACACGATCTCGTGGGTCGAAGCCGTGGGCGACTACGCCCGCCTGCACACCGCCAGCGGTGACTATCTGGTTCGAGTGACCCTCTCCACGCTCGAATCCCATTGGGCCGAAGCAGGTTTCGCGCGGATACACCGGTCGTACCTCGTCGCGCTTCCGATGGTGACCGGGCTGCGGACCGCAGGTACCGGCACCAAGGTGATGATCCGCGCGAACGGCCAGACCCCCGAAGTGGAGCTGCCCGTCAGCCGCCGGCAGGTTCGTGAACTGAAAGACCGTCTGGTGCGCGACCCGCTGCGTTCCTTCCGATCCGGCCGAGGCGACGGATCGTCGTGAGCGAATGGTGAGCGGCCGTCCATGACCCCCGACTCCCCACGCCGCGAGCGCGTCGTGCTGTCGCAGCGGCGCGGCGCGCGGCCGGTCCGGACTCGGGCCGAGGTGACCGAGCAGACCGAGGTCGGCGAGCATCTGGTCGGCGAACTGGTCCGCGCCCAGTTGGGACTGGCGCTGCGGATCGGACTGGCGGTGGCGGCCCTGTTCGTCGCCATCCCCCTGATCGGCCTGTGGGTCGACGGCTTCGCCGCCGCGACGCTCTTCGGGATCTCGATCAACTGGATCGTGCTGGGCCTGCTCCCCTACCCGATCCTCTATCTCGCGGGACGCCTCTACATCCGGCTGGCCGAGCAGGCGGAACGACACTTCATGCAGTTGATGGACGACGAAGAACGCGGTCCGACGTGAGCACGGGATCAGCACTCATCGTCGTCGCGGTGGCGATCGCCACCGTCGGCACGGTCGCCATCGGCGCGTACGGCGGCCGCGGAGCCCGATCGACGTCCGATTTTCTGGTGGCCTCCCGCAGCATCGGCGCCCGCTGGAACGCCGCCGCCATCTCCGGGGAGTACCTCTCTGCCGCGTCGTTCCTCGGGGTCGCCGGCCTCGTCGCCAAATACGGCGCCGACGCGCTCTGGTACCCGATCGGCTTCACCGCCGGGTATCTGGGCCTGCTGCTGTTCGTCGCCGCGCCCCTACGCCGCTCGGGTGCGTACACCGTGCCCGACTTCGCCGAGTTTCGGCTCGGCTCCCTGCAGGCCCGCCGTGTCGCCATGGTCGTCGTGGTGCTGGTGTGCGTCCTGTACCTGCTCCCTCAGCTGCAAGGCGCGGGTCTGACGCTGAATATTCTGCTGGGCCTTCCCGGCTGGGTCGGCGTGGTGCTGGTCGGCGGTGCACTGATCGTCAACGTGGTCAGCGGCGGCATGCGTTCGGTGACCTTCGCCCAGGGGGTCCAGTACTGGCTCAAACTCACCGCGATCGCGGTGCCCGCGCTGGTCGTCGTCCTGCATTTCGCGTCGAGTCCGTCCGACCTCGGCGACCCCCTCCCCGCCCGGGTCTCGACGGCCACCTCCGTCGAGGTCACCACGGAGGTCTCGGTGACCGTCGCCGATCCCTCGGGCGTCCGAGTCACCGGAACGGTCGACGGCACGCGTCTCCACGACGCGCCGCTGTCCGCGGGAACCCACGTCATCGGCCAGGATTCGACGATCCTGCTCGACGCGGGCGCGGCCACCCCCGTCGTGTCCGACGCGCCGCAGACCGGGTCCGAGTGGACGCGCTCGGGCGGCGGTCTCGGCGGCGATCACCCGCTGTACCAGGTCCTGTCGCTGATGCTCGCGACCTTCCTCGGCGCACTCGGACTGCCGCACGTGCTGGTGCGGTTCTATACCAATCGGACCGGGGCGGACGCCCGGCGCACCGCGCTCACCGTGATCGTGCTGCTGTCCGGCTTCTACCTCTTCCCCACGGTGCTCGGCGTGCTGTCGCGCGTGTACGTGCCCCAGGTGCTCGCCACCGGCACCGCCGACGCCGCGGTGCTGATGATCCCGTCCGCCGT
>NZ_JAAYXO010000133.1 GCF_012515855.1 Gordonia sp. (in: high G+C Gram-positive bacteria) | reverse complement strand
TCGCGACGTAGATGCAGCGCACCTGCTGCGTCGGGTCGCCGGTCTCCCAGTTCGCCTTCTGGTTCAGGATCGCGTCGATGCAGACCGCGGTCTTACCGGTCTTGCGGTCGCCGATCACCAGCTGGCGCTGGCCGCGGCCGATGGCGGTCATGGCGTCGACCGCCTTGATGCCGGTCGCGAGCGACTCCTCGACGGGCTGACGCTCCAGCACCGTGGCGGCCTGCAGCTCCAGGACGCGCTCGGTCTCGGCCTCGATGGCGCCCAGGCCGTCGATCGGCGCACCGAGCGGATCGATCACGCGGCCGAGGAAGGCGTCGCCGACCGGCACCGACAGCACGTTGCCGGTCCGCTTGACCTCCTGGCCCTCTTCGATGTTCTCGTAGTCGCCCAGGATCACGGCGCCGACCGCGTCGAGGTCGAGGTTCAGTGCGACGCCGCGGATGCCGCCGGGAAACTCCAGCAGCTCGTTCGCCATCGCGCCGGGCAGTCCGCTCACGTGAGCGATGCCGTCGCCGGTGTCGGTGACGACGCCGATCTCTTCACGAGTGGCCTCCCCGCGCACCTCGTCGGTGTAATTTGCGATCGCGCTCCGAATGTCATCGGAGGAGATGGTCAACTCGGCCATATTCCTGCCTGCTCTTCCTGGGCTTTCTAAAGGGTCTGGGAATCGTTCTTAGGGGGTGGTCACCGCAGGCTGCGGCGCAGTGCCGCCAGCTTGCCGGCGATGCTTCCGTCGATGCGCTCGTCGCCCACGCGGACGACGACCCCACCGAGAAGCTCGGGATCGATCTCGACGTGCAGCGTGACCGGCGCCTCGAAGACTGCGGACAGCTTCTCCGACAGCTGGGTGCGCTGTGCGGCCGACAGCTCGCCGGCGGCCGACACGTACGCGACCTTGCGGCCGTTTGCCGCTGCGGCGAGTGCGGACAGGTCGTCGAGGACGTCGCCGGGGGCTTCGTCCGCGGCGACGACGGCCTCAGCGGCCAGTCGGCGGGTGACGTCGTCGACCTTGCCGGCGACCAGCGAGTCGAGCAGCCGAGCGCGGTCGGCCTGCGACCGCGCACGATCGCTGAGAGCCTGCTCGAGCTCGGAGTTGCCCTTCACGGTGCGCGCGAGGCGGAACAGTTCGTCCTCGACGGTGTCGAGACGGCCCTGCGACTTGGCGGCCTGCAGCATGGCCTCGCGGCCGAGCTCCTGCAGAGCGGTCGCCAGGTCGGCGTCGCGCGACCAGCTGCGCGCGGCGGCCGAGGCCACCGTCTGCTGGGTGATCTCGCCGACCTTGCCGGCGAGCAGACCGCGCGCGACCGCCGCTCGTGCGTCCGGCGCGGTGGCCGAGTCGGCCAGGGCGGTACGCAGCGCACGGTGGTCGGAGACGGTCTCGGCGAACGACAGCAGTTCTTCGCCGACGGTGACCGCCTCGTCGCTCGTGACACCGCGCAGAGCGGCTTCCAGCTCGACGCGAGCCCCGTCGAGGGCTTCACGGCTTGACGCTGCGTACATCTACCTACATTCCTTCTCGTGGCGTGACACGGCAGAGCGAGGGACGCGGCATCGGTGTACAGGTGCGGCGGAGGACCCTCCGCCGACCTGTCGCCTGTCCGTCGCTCATCGGTGCTCTTACTTCGCGGCTTCGCCGGCGACGTCGTCGAGCTCCGCGAGGAAGCGGTCGACGGTGCTCGCCTGCTTGACGCCGTCCGACAGCTCGCCCGCGACCAGCTTCTCGGCCAGGTCGACCGACAGGCGCCCGACGTCGGTGCGCAGTTCGGCGACCACCTGCTGGCGCTGGGCCTGCAGCTGTGCCGCGCCGTTGGCGATGATGCGGTCGCTCTCGGCCGTGGCCTGGGCCTTCATGTCCGTGATGATCTGCTTGCCCTGGGCACGCGCTTCGTCACGGATCTCGGCGGCCTCGTCGCGAGCACCGGCGAGCTGCTCACGGTAGGCCGCGAGCGAGGCGTTGGCCTCGGCCTGTGCGGCCTCGGCGCGTTCGATGCCGCCCTCGATGGTCTCCCGGCGCTCGTCGAGCACCTTCTGGTAACGCGGGGTCACGAACTTCCAGAAGACGAACAGGACGACGGCGAAGGCGACCAACGACCAGATGATGTCGTACCACGCCGGCAACAGCGGGTTTTGATCGGTCTCACCTTCGGCGGCGAGGTAGATCAGCTCAGTGGTGTTGATCATGTCTACGACTCAGATCAGAAGATGAAGCCGACGACGATACCGATCAGCGCCAGTGCCTCGGAGAGTGCGATACCCAGGAACATGGTGGTGCGGATCTGACCGGCGAGCTCGGGCTGACGGGCGATACCCTCGATGGCCTTGCCGGCCACGATGCCCACGCCGATGCCCGGGCCGATGGCGGCCAGGCCGTAGCCGATGGCGCCGAAGCCGGAGCCCTCGAAGGTGGTCTTGGTTTCGGCCGCGTCGGCGAGAGTCTGGGCGATGTAGCTCATCTTGCGATTCCCTTTCTTGGTGGCTCCCCGCCCGGTCGGGCGAGTGAGTCAGTCTGTGGTCCCGGTCGGGCTCGACCGAGTGTCGGTAGGTGTCAGTCGGTCAGTGCTGGTCGGCGTGCAGCGACAGGTCGATGTAGACCGCCGTCAGCAGCGCGAAGATGTACGCCTGCAGGACGATGATCATCAGCTCGAAGAGCGTGAACCCGATACCGGCGATCAGCGAGAACGGCGCGAACACGATGTGCCAGGTCCCGCTGAAGACGAAGAACTGGGTCGCGGCGAAGAACAGCACCAGCATGATGTGACCGGCCAGCATGTTGGCCATGAGTCGCACCGTCAGCGTGAACGGCCGCAGGATGAAGGTCGAGATGAACTCGATCGGGATCAGCAGCGGCTGGATGGCCAGCGGCACGCCGGGCAGCACGATCGAGGACTTGATGAATCCGAAGAAGCCGTACTTGGCGAAGCCCACCCACAGGTAGGTGATGTAGGCGACCGCGGCCATCACCATCGGCATGCCGATCCGCGCGTTCGAGGAGATGTTCAGGAACGGGATGATCGACGACAGGTTCAGGAACAGCGTCGCGAAGAAGATCGACGCGATGATCGCGAAGAACTTGCGGCCGTTCTCTTTGCCGAGGATCTCTTCGGCGATGTTGATCCGGACGAAGTCCAGGGCACTCTCGACGACGTTCTGCAAGCCGGTGGGCACCAGCTTGGGGCTGCGCATGCCTACGTAGAACAGCAGGGCGACCAGGACCGCAATGGCCAGCCGCATGATCATCAGGCGGTCGAGCGCGAACGGCGTTCCGGCGAAGGCCACGGCCTCCGGGAAGAAGTCGGCAAGACTCGGCGCGTGGAACTCGTCGGCGGCAAGGATGACGCTCAGCGTTCTCTCCCGTGTTCGGGACCGGGGCGTCGTCGTGGACACCCGGTCCGATCGGCAATCTGTGCGGGCACGAGATGTCGGCAGCGCCGTCGGGCGTTGCGGTCAGAGTGCTCGTGCGCCCAGAACTTTATCAAGTGGTTACCCTTGCCTGCGAATCCGCCCCCAGGTGAAGGCGGGTGACAGGCCCCTCAGCAACCTACTATCGAGCGTAGTAGCTGGTCGTTTCGCCCGAGTATGGAACGCGTCACTTCTTGGTGGAGGGAGTGTCGTCGTCGATGTACGGCTGTTTGGTGCTCAGCACGCCCCACACCTCCGATCCGAGGACGGCGACGATCGCGCCGATCAGCATGCTCACCAGAGCGCCCTTGGAGTAGAAGGTCATGTTCCCCAGCACCGCCATCACCACCAGCACCACCACCATCTTGAGGAACCAGCCGCCCATCACCGCCGCCATGGTCGCCGACGGCTTGAGATTGGCGGTGGCCATGATCGTGATCACCGTGAGCAGGATGAACGCCCCGCCCACACCGGCGCCGATGAGTACCCCGTAGAGACCGGGCGTGCCCTTCCACGGCCACCAGATGAGCAGGCCGATCAGGGTGAGGGCGAGCAGCCCGAGCAGCCCGTAGCGGAGACCGTTCTTGAGCGGCGCGAGCGAGTCGTACGACGTGTCCGGCAGCGGCTCGTCGGGGGTCAGGGCTGGGTTCTCGTCGTTCGTGGACACGCGCACCAGGCTACGTCATCGGCGCGGCCCGGCCGCTATGCCGGGTTCACGCCGAACGCCGGGCCAGACGCCGGCTCATCCTGGGCGCGAACGTCGCGATCAGCGCGATCAGCAGCCCCGCCGCGAAGAACGGCGCCACCGTCACCGGCCTGAACAGCGTGCACGCGGCCACCGACAGCGCCAGCACGCCGACCCACAAGTAGATGAGCAGCGCGACGCGCCGCTGCGAATGACCCATCTCCAGCAGGCGATGGTGCAGGTGCATCTTGTCGGGGGTCGCGAAACCCACGCCGGCCCGCGTGCGCCGGATCACCGCCAGCACCATGTCGAGCAGGGGCACGAACATCACCGCCGCCACCAGCACCAACGGCGAGAGCAGGGTGAACAGGTCGGCGGTGCCGTACGCGCTGCGGGCGGGCCGGCCGGAGGCGCTGGTCGCCGCCGCGGCGAGCATCAGACCGATCAGCATGGCGCCCGAGTCGCCCATGAAGATGCGGGCGGGCGAGAAGTTGTGCGGCAGAAAGCCCAGGCAGGCTCCCGCGAGCGCGGTGGTGATGAGAGCCGCCGGGTAGTAGCTGACGTCACCGCCCTGGTCGTGCAGCAGGCCCAGCGAGAAGATCAGGATCGCCAGCGCGGCGATCAGCCCGAGTCCGGCGGCCAGCCCGTCGAGGCCGTCGACGAAGTTCATGGCGTTGATGGTGGTCACCGTGATGACCACGGTGAGGATCCCGGCCTGCAGCGGGTCGAGCACCACGGTGCCGATGTCGGCGAACGGCACGTAGAGCAGGTACCAGCTGACGCCCATCACCACCAGTACGCCGGCGGCGGTGATCTGTCCGACGAACTTGGTCAGCGCATCCAGGCCCCACCGATCGTCGATCACGCCGACCAGCACGATCACCAGACCCGCGGTGACCACCGCGGTCAGATCGTGGGTGTAGGCGAAGCCGCGGTTGAGCGCGGGCAGCTGCGCGGCGAGCGCGACGGCGCAGACGATGCCCGCATACATCCCCACGCCGCCCAGACGCGGGGTCGGGATCACGTGAACGTCGCGGTCACGCGGAACGGCGACCGCTCCGGCGCGGATCGCGAAGACCCGGACCAGGGCCGTGAGCAGATAGGTGATCCCGGTCGCGGTGAGCCCGACCAGAGCGAGCTCGCGCAGCGGCACGCCGGCGCCGCTCACGGCGTCGAGGGCCAGCGGCCCCAGTCCGCTTCCGGTGTCGATCACGCTGCCACGCTACTCGGCGGTGGGACGCAGATCCGCGGGCTCGACGTCGAGCACCTCGGCGATCGCGTCGATGCTCACCGCTCCCTCGCGCAGCACCACCGGCGACTCGCCGGTCAGGTCGACGATCGTCGAGGCCACCGCGTGGTCGGCGGGACCGCCGTCCAGGTACACCGCGACCGAGTCCCCGAGCTGCTCGCGTGCCTGCGCGACGGTCGACGACGGCTGGCCGCCGGACACGTTCGCGCTGGAGACCGCCATCGGACCCACCTCACGCAGCACCTCGATGGCGACCGGGTGCAGCGGCATCCGCAGCATCACGGTGCCGTCGGTGTCACCGAGGTCCCACGCCAGGGACGGCGCCTGCTCGACGACGACGCTCAAACCACCGGGCCAGAACGACTGCACCAGCTCGCGCGCCTGCGGGCTCACGCGTTGTACCAAACCGTCGATGGTCTGCCACGAGCCGACGAGCACCGGGACGGGCATGTCGCGGCCGCGGTGCTTCGCCGCGAGCAGCGAGGCCACCGCCTCGGAATCGAAGGCATCGCAACCGAGTCCGTAGAGCGTGTCGGTGGGGATCACGACGAGCCGGCCTCCGCGGGCTGCGCCGACCGCGGCCCGGAGGCCTGCGGCGCGCTCGGCGGGATCACTGCAGTCGTACACGGCGCTCACGAGTTCCATCCTGTCACGTCGGGGCCGTCGTGCCTGCGAGCGGTCACGAAACGCGGCCGACCGGCCAGGTCGGTGCGGCTGATCACGTCGGAGAACCGGCCGTCATCGGCGAACACGGCGACGGTGCGGGCGGCGGTCGAGTCGTCGTGCTCCACGGCTACTGCCCCGCCGGAACCGAGTGCCTCCGCGATGAGCGGCACCATCGCCTCGATCAAG
>NZ_JAAYXO010000132.1 GCF_012515855.1 Gordonia sp. (in: high G+C Gram-positive bacteria) | reverse complement strand
CTGGGGCTGCGCGTACTGGGGCTGGGCGTGCTGGGGGTGCCCCTGCTGGGGCTGACCATACTGCTGCGGGGCCTGCTGCCCGTACTGCTGCGGTTGGCCTTGGTACGGCTGACCGTACTGCTGCGGCATCCCGGCAGGCTGCCCGTATTGGGGCTGACCGTACTGCGGGCCCGACGGCTGGTGGCCCGGCTGGCCCGGGTGCGGTGGCTGCGTCACACGAGTAGCGTACGCCGCGCATCGCGGGGACGATCGACGCAGTCAGTCGAACAGCGGAGACTGCAGCCACCCGTACTCGAGCCCGAACCAGCCCTGAGCCAGGTCGAGGGCGCCGGTGACCCACAACGTGGCCAAGACAATGGCGCATGTGCCGATGCCGAGGATGATCTGGGCCAGCAGGTTGTCGTCGATGTACCTGGAATAGAAACTGTTGAGCAATCCCATGGCCCGGTGGCGCAGCCGCGCGGCCCACTCGAGTTCCTGCGACAGGATCAGCAGCCCGAGGAACACGAGTGCCCACCCGGGCCCCGGGTACGGGATGGTGACCGCACCGACTGCGGTCACCAGGAAACCGACGACGATCGTGACGTATCGAAGGATCCAGCCGTACCGCGAAGTGTGGCGGACACGGTGGTACGCGGCGCCGAGCGACTTGAATCGATCCTTCACGGTTGGCACGATTTCGAGTCTGCCAGAGCGCGCAGGCGGGTGCCGTCCGCCGTCACGCGAACAAGTGCTGACCCCACCATTCGCCGGGCTTCAGCCCGGGCGGGATGGCGAAGTTCGCCGAGCCGTTGGGGATCAGGTACTCGGTCATCGCGTCCTTGCGCGACAGTTGGTGCTGGATCGGCACGAACTGCTTGAAGGTGTCGCGGTTGAAGGCGATGAAGAACAGGCCGGCGTCGAGGTGGCCGAAGCCGTCCGAGCCGTCGGCGAAGTTGTAGCCGCGGCGCAGCAGCTGCGCGCCGTTGTTCTGGTCCGGGTGGGCCAGGCGCACGTGCGAGGTGGCCGGAATGATCGGTGATCCGTACGAGGTGATCTGGAAGTCGGGCTCGTCGAACTCGGAGTCCTTACCGAGCGGGGCGCCCTCGCCCTTGGTGCGCCCGACGATGTTCTCCTGTTCCAGGAGATTGGCGCGGTCCCAGGGCTCGATGTCCATTCGGATCCGGCGGGCGACGAGATAGGTGCCGCCGGTCATCCACTGCGCGGCCGGCGGGTTGTCTTCGGGGCCGACCCACACCCAGTCGTCGAGGGTGTCGGTGTCTTCGGCGCGGACGTTGGCGGTGCCGTCCTTGAAGCCGAACATGTTGCGCGGAGTGTCCTGTGACCGCGTGGTGGCCGACGTGCGGCCGAACCCGAGCTGTGACCACCGCACCGAGACGACGCCGACGCCCATGCGGGCCAGGTTGCGGACGGCGTGGACCGCGACCTGCGGGTCGTCGGCGCACGCCTGGATGCAGATGTCGCCGAACGAGCGCGACGGCTCGATCTTCTCTTGCGCGAACGCCGGGAGATCGGCGAGGGCCGAGGGCTTGCGGTGGGCGATTCCGAACCGGTCCTTGCGCTCCGGGTCCGATGCGCTGGGACCGAACAGACCGGGACCGAAACCGATGGTCAGGGTCAGGTGTGCGGGCGAGAGGCCGAGGGCCTCGCCGGTGTCGGACGGCGGGTGGTACTCGCCGAGGCCGAGCGCGCCGTCGGGCTCAGTCTCCTGCCCGCGGGTCAGCCGCTCGGCGGCCGCTGTCCACCGCTTGAGCATCGCGATGAGCTCATCGCGCGAATCGGTGATGACGTCGAATGCCGCGAAGTGGAGTCGGTCCTGCGCCTCGGTGACGATTCCGGCCTGATGGTCGCCGCGGAATGCGACGATGCGATCGGGCTCGGGTCCCGTGGCGCCCGCGACCGCCGCGCCGATCCCGACACCGCCGGCCAGCGCGACCGCCCCGACGCCCGCCGCACCGAGGACGGTACGACGGCTGACGCCGGGCTTGCCGTCGACCGGGGCCTGAGGCTCGTCGGTCGACTCCACTTCGTGCTCACTCACTAGCTGCGTTCTTTCACTTCTGCATGACGATGCCGGGCACCATCGAGAGGGTGGCCGACAGCGCGTCGACCTTGTCCGAGAGCTCACGGCGCTGCTCGACGGTCACCTTGTCGTAGGAGACGTAGCCGTCGCCCTCGCGGAACTGCTCGATGAAGGTGCGGACGTCGGCGAACTGCGCGGTGATCTTGTCCATCAGCTTCGGGTCGTGCTTGACGATGATCGGCTGCAGTTCGGCGATCAGGGTCTCGGAGCCGTCGATGTTGGCCGCGATGTCCCACATGTCGGTGTGGCTGTAGCGGTCCTCCTCGCCGCCGACCTTGGTCTTGGCGATCTCGTCGATCAGCGCCTGCGGGCCGCGGACGAACATCTGGGTCTCGAACTGGAAGTCCGGGTTGTCGACCTCGGCCTTGAGCGCCTTGACGTCGGCGACCAGTTGGTCGGCCACCTTGTCGATGGCCTCCTTGGTGTCGGCGGTCTTGGCGTTGGCGGCGTCGGCCGGGGCCACCTGGCCCTCGGCCTCACCGATCTGCTCGGCCTTGGGCGGGAACAGGTAGCGCTCGATGCGGTGGAACCCGGTGAACTCGGTCTTGCCGTCCTCGGTGTCGTCCCAGCGCATGTCGATCTTCGGGTCGAGGTCCGGGAACGACTCGGCCACCGGCTCCACGCGCTCGTAGAAGGTGCGGACCCGGCCGAACTCGCTGCGCGCCTTGTCGAGGTTGCCGCTCTTGACGTCGGCGGTGAAGGTCTCGGTCTGCGCGAGGAAGCCGTTCAGCTGGCCGCGGACGTAGTCGAGGTAGCGCGCTTTCGCGGCCTCGACGTCGGCGGGCGCCTGGCTCTTCTCCTTAGTCTCGCCGGTCACGTCGAGCGTCTGGCGGATACCCGCGCCGACCATGCCCGGCTTGCAGGCGACGGTGTAGGCGCCGGGCTCGGCGAACTCCACGCTCAGCTTGCCCTTGAGGCCGGGGCCGATGTTCTCCACCTCGGCGAGGACGCGATTGTTCTGCCCGTAGACGTAGAACTCGGTGACTTTGTCGCCCGCGTTCGTCACCTCGAAGCTCGCGGTGCCGGTCTGCAGATCGGTGCTCGACAGTTCGCAGGCGTCGTCGGTCGAGTTGACGGTGATGGCGCCGTCACTGCTGGACTTCGCCTCGCACGCGGCCAGGGCCAACGGGGTGACGGCCACGGCGCCGAGGACGACGACGTTCCGCAGAACGGGAGAGAGCTTGGCCATGGGATTCCTTTCGGGAACTACTCGGGGAAGGTGGGGCGAGGGTCAGACGGCGTCGTCGAGGACAGGCACCGCGGGTGTCGGCTCCGGCTTCGGCGCGGTTGTGCGTCCGCGCAGGTAGAACAGACCGCCGACGATCAGCACGTACAGGACCCACGCGACCACTTGGAGGACGGTGGGATCCGGTCGGAAGTTGAAGATGCCCTGCAGGATGACGCCGTACCAGGAGCCCTGGTCGTACCAGGACGAGATGTCGAAGGCGGTGTTGTGCAGCCCGGGCAGCCAGCCGTAGACCTGCAATGCGCGGGTGCCGTAGGCGAGGATGCCCGCGGCGACGACGATCAGGAAGTACCCGGTGTAGGTGAAGAACTTGGCGAAGTTGATCTTGATGGCGCCCTGGTACAGCAGCCAGGTGAGCGCCACGGCGACCAACATGCCCAGCAGCAGACCGATCAGCGGCCACAGTCCGCCCGAGACGCTCTCGGCGTACCCGACCATCAGCAAGGCGGTCTCCAGTCCCTCGCGCCCGACGGCGAGGAAGGCCAGCCCGAAGACGGCCGCGCCGCCGGCGACCAGCGCATCGCTCAGCCCGGATTTGAGGTCGCCCGACATGTGCGCGGACGCCTTGCGCATCCACAGCACCATGAAGGTGACGATGCCGACCGCGACCAACGACGCGATGCCCGCCAGGAGTTCGGCGGAGAGCGAGGAGATGGTCGACGACCCGAACTGAATGATCAGGAAGGTCGCGATCATCATGGTCAGGGCTGCGGCGACGCCCAGCCAGATCCACTTGAGGGCGTCGCGGCGCTCCGATTTCACCGCGAACGCGATGAGCACCATCACGACGATGCCCGCCTCGAGTCCCTCGCGAATGCCGATCAGCCCGCTGCCGACCATCTGGGTGACCACCGACGGGCCGCCCTGGGCGATGAACGATGTCATCGGTCTCCTTCCACACACCGTTGTTGTGAGCCAAGGCTGGGCTCAGATGAGCGGAGTCGTGACCAACCGGAAAAGAATAACGCAACTGTGGTGAGGCTCGCCTCATCGGATTCGGTGATCTAGCTGCATCGATGCCGGAATGCGCACGATATGGGGCGAAGTGCCCGGTTCGATTTGGGTCGCCGGACCGACGGATCTGCGTCACATCCGACGAGGCTCGGGAACTCGGTCGTCGACTTCGGAGTTATGCAGGTGATGTGGGACGCTGGTTCGCGGCCCGAGGCGGGTGAGCCGCGCAAACGCGGTGGAACGAAGGATGGGGAGAAGGTGACCCGAGCAGGAAGGT
>NZ_JAAYXO010000131.1 GCF_012515855.1 Gordonia sp. (in: high G+C Gram-positive bacteria) | reverse complement strand
TGATTGGTGGCCCAGCCGGTGGTGAAGAGGATGAACAGGACGATCCAGAGGTAGCGGCGATTGGCTGCGGCGGTCGTCGTCATTCGTCCTCGTCGGTCGTCGATCTGGTCGACTGCCAGTCTGTCATTGACTCGGTTGTTCGGCTGACGGGCGGGGCGTGATCGGCCCGGAGTCGCTACATGTACGGGTCGGTGAGCGCGCGCAGGTCGGTCAATGCCGCGCGCAACTGGTCCCAGCGTCGGGCGCCGAGATGCGCGCGCCACTCTGCTTCCACCTCGGCGACGGCGGCGTCGGCGACCGGTCGGACTGTCTCCGCACGATCGGCGATGTGCACCAGTCGTGCGCGCGCGTCGGCGGGGTCGGGGGTTCGGCGCACGTAACCGGCTCGTTCGAGTTGGTCGACCAGGAAGCTGGCGGTCTGTTTCGTCACCTGCGCGGCCTCCGCGAGCTCGGTGACCCGGGTGCCGTCGCGGCCGATTCGCTGCAGGAGTCGCGCCTGAGCGGGAGTGATGTCGGTGAAGCCGGCCTCGTCGAGTGCCTGAAAGACCTGTGTCTCCATGGCCCGGTAGTGGATGAAGAGCAGTAGACCGACGCCGAGTTCATCGTCGTCCGCGGTGCTCTGCTTGATCGCCATATCCTTGACTATAGTCAGTCAATCGAACTAAAGTGGTCAGTATCACTTACTAATCCGGGTGTCTGCGGAGGTGGGTCATGACTGAGATGGCGATGATGGCGGAGGCCGAGGTCTGGGCGGAGATCGATCGCCAACGCGTCGATCTCGCCGACTTCCTCCTCGACCTCACGGACGAGGAATGGGACACCCCGTCGCTGTGCACGGGATGGCGGGTGCGCGACGTCGCCGCACATCTAGCGATGGCGCACACCGGTTTCGGACGCTTCAGCGTCGAGATGGTTCGCGCGGGCCTGCGATTCAACAAGACGATCCACGACACCGCGTGTCGACATGCGGTGGTGCCGACCGACGAGCTGGCCGCCGAGATCCGGGCGATGGCAGGATCGCGCCGGAAGGCCCCGGGCATCACCATCTATGAACCCCTGCTCGACGTCCTGGTGCACGGTCAGGACATCGCGGTGCCGCTCGGCCGGGAACGCATCATGCCGACCGCGGCTGCCGCGACCTCCGCGACGCGGATCTGGACGATGCGCTGGCCGATGTCGTCGTCGTTCCGTCCCCGCCAACGTTTCCAAGGCGTGCGACTGCAGGCCACCGACACCGATTGGTCGGTGGGCGAGGGGGAGCTGATCGAAGGCCCGATCCAGTCGTTGCTGATGACGCTCGCGCGTCGCCCCATGCGCGACGGCGAGTTGTCCGGGCCGGGGCTGCGGGCGTCCCCACGCTGATCGAGTGCGGCCGGGAGCGTAGCGAGTGGGCGTGTATCGAGATCGGTTGTGTGGCTGGTGGTCTCGATACAGCCGCGCTCGCTTCGCTCGTTGCGGTTACTCGACGAGCGTGAGGGGCGTGCTTCGGACTTGCCAGATTGATTGCCGCGCCGAAGGCGAGCCGGGCCCCTAACTCAGGAGGCCGCGGACGTCGTCGGCGGTGATGGAGCCGGAGAAGGCGGCGCCGTCGTCGAGGAGGGCGTCGAAGAGTTGGCGTTTGCGGTCCTGCAGGTCGACGACCTTCTCTTCGATCGTCCCCGTCGACACCATGCGGTAGACGGTGACGGCGCGGTGCTGGCCGATGCGGTGGGCGCGGTCGACGGCCTGGCTCTCGGCGGCGGGGTTCCACCACGGGTCGGTCATGAAGATGTAGTCGGCGGCGGTCAGGTTGAGGCCGAAACCACCGGCCTTGAGGCTGATCAGGAACACGCGCGTGGTTCCGTCGGTGAACTGCTCGATCTGTGCGCCGCGCCGGGAGATCGGCGTGGAGCCGTCGAGATAGCTGTAGGCGATCTTCTGATGGTCGAGCGTTTGCGCGATCAACTTCAAGAACCCGGTGAAGCTGCTGAACACCAGCGCGCTGTGGCCCTCGTCGATCAGCCCCGGCAGCTGCTCGGACAGGTACTCGATCTTGGCGGCGTGAATCGACGCGTGCTCCTCGTCGACCAGTCCCGGGTGCAGGCTCAGCTGGCGCAGGCGCGTCAGTGCGCGCAGCACCTGGATGCGGTTGCCGTCGAAGTCCTGCAGCAGCCCGAGGAGTTGCTGACGGTCGCGCGCCAGGTAGGTGTCGTAGATCTTGCGGTGCTTGGGATCCAGCTCGATCGGCAGCATCTGCTCCTGCTTCTCGGGAAGGTCGACGAGCACCTGATCCTTGGTGCGGCGCAACATGATCGGCCGTAGTCGACGACGCAGGATCTCCAGGCGCTCGGGTGCCTGGCCGCTCTCGATCGGCTCGGCGAAATGCTCCTTGAACAGCTTCGGCGAGCTGTACAGCCCCGGCGCGACCACCGACACCAGACTCCACAGCTCCATCACCCGGTTCTCCATCGGGGTGCCGGTGATCGCGAGCTTGAACGGCGCGTTCAGCCGCCGGGCCGCCTGGTAGGTCTTCGAGTTGTGGTTCTTGAGGAACTGGGCCTCGTCGAAGATGGTGCCGGTCCAGTCGACGCTGGCGAAGGCCTCGTAGTCGAT
>NZ_JAAYXO010000130.1 GCF_012515855.1 Gordonia sp. (in: high G+C Gram-positive bacteria) | reverse complement strand
GGTGGAGCGGTGGCCCGTCCCGGTGGAGCGCATCGTGTTGATCGGACACTCGATGGGCGGTCTGGTGCTGCGCAGCGCCCTGCATCACGCCGAGCAGGCCGACGCCTCCTGGGTGTCCGGTGTCGCGGCCACCGTGAGTCTGGGCACTCCGCACCTCGGAGCTCCGCTCGAGAGCCTCGCGCATTACGGCAGCGCGGGCCTCGTGCGCTTTCCCGAGACGGCTGCGTTCGGCGCGCTCCTGCGGCGTCGGAGCGTCGGTATCCGTGACCTCCGCGGCGGCAGCCTCGTCGACGAGGACTGGACCGGCCGCGACCCGGATGCCCTCGGCGCGGCGATCGCCGCCGAAGTGCCACTCCTCGCGGGCGTCGAGCACTACTTCGTCTCGGCCACCGTCACCCGTTCCCCGCGGCACCCGGTCGGCCGGCTGATCGGGGACGGCCTGGTCCTGACGTCGTCGGCAGGCGGCCGACACCGCACGCGACGGATCGGCTTCGCTGCCGACCACGGTCTGAATTTGGGACGGGCTCACCACATGACGCTGTTGAGTCATCCGGTGGTGGCCGCGCACCTCGTCGAATGGCTGGGTTGAATCTTTCTGGGCTGATTCCGCCTTGGCCGACTCCGGTTCAGCGGCGTCGAGTCCATGTGCCGAGTCCCTGCTCGTCGAACGAGGCGAGGCGAAGGGTCGCGCCGTCGGGGCCGAACTCGGCACTAGCCAGCGAGCCGTCGGGTGTGTTCTCGCTGCGCGGTGCGTAGGCGAACGTCGACGCGTTCCACGGGTCCAGGCTCATCTGAACGTTGCCGTTCGGCCCCAGCGCGACCGTCAACTTGCCGTCCTTCTCGGAGACCGTCAGCGGCCCGAAGTACGGATTCTCGTAGACGCCGACGAGTGATGCGGCCGGCGGCGGCACCAGCGACGCCGGACGCTTCTGCCCGACGAGGTCGCCCACCGGCGCGGTGTAGGCAGCGAAGGCCTTCCGTGCATCGCCGAGCCAATCCCGGGTGATGTTCCCGTACTGCACCAGATCGAGGAACTGCGCGATCACCGCCTCGGGCATGCCGACGGGCGCGCCGTTGGTCAGGGCGACGATGCCGAGGTCGAGATCGGGAATCACGGTGAACGCGGTCGCCGCGCCGGTCGAGAATGCGCCGGAGTGCGACTGCGCCATCCGTCCGCCCACCTGCGGGCCGCTGTTGAAGCCGAACCCGTAGTGCGAGGGTCGGCCGTCGACGGAAGGCCCGCTCGACACGATCTGCGGGCTCATGGCGGCGGTCAGTGCTTCGGCGTCGGCGATGGTCTGATCACCGAGTTTTCCGTCCGCGAGGAGCACCCGCATCCACGTCGCGAGATCGTTGACGTCCGACGACACGCCGCCCGCCGGAGCCTCGGGGTCGGGCTGCCGGTCGTACGCGGCGACGAACTCGCCGTCCACCAGTGCGTGCAGCGAGGCGCGGTTCTCCCGCGCCAGGTAATCGGCGTGCCGGGTGGAGGTGGACTTCATGCCGAGCGGTCCGAAGACGAGCTCCTGCATCAACGCCTGCCAGGACTGTCCGCGCGAGGAAGCAACGGCCTCCGCGCCCGACGTGAACCCGAAGTTCGAGTAGTGATACGAGGTGCGGAACGCGTCGAGCGGCTGCATCCGGAGGTGGTCGAGGATGTAGCGCTGGTCGTAGCCGAGGTCTTCGAGGTCGTCGCCGGCCCCGGTGTGCAGTCCGGTGCGATGGCTGAATGTGTCGCCGACCGTCGCCGATCGGGTCACCGTGGGATCGGCCAGGGCGAACCCCGGCATCAGGGTGCTGACCGGGGTGATCCAGCTCAGCGCGCCGTTGCTCTTGCCGATCGCCGCGGCGACGCCGGTGGCCGACAACGACTTCGACACCGATGCGAGTTGGAAGACCGTGTCGGTGTCGACCTGCTGGTCGGTGCCCGCCTTGCGTACCCCGAATCCCTCGGCGAACACCGTGCGATCGCCGTGGACGACAGCGATCGCCATTCCCGGGACCCCGGATTCGGCGAGGGCGTCGCGAGCGAGCTCGGGCAGTTGCTCCACCGCCGACGTCACTTGCTCGTCGATCGTGCCGGGGAGACTGACTGCGTCGTACTGGGGAGCGGCGCCGACCGAGACGTTGACCCCCGTGTCTGGACTGGATCCGCAGGCGGCGAGAGGGAGAAGGACTGCACCGGTGGCAACGAGCGCCACGGCCCGATGTCGAAGGAGGGCAGGGGTGGTCATGAGACGCTCCATTCGCCCCCGGCGGGTTGCAGTCCGACAGTCGGATCCTACTGCGCACCGGACACCCGAAACTGACTCTTGATCGGACTAAACCGACTTTCTGATCGGACTAAAGGTCAGAGAGGGCGGTGCACGTCCGGCTGCGGAGCCGGTGGCAGACCGCGGACGGCTCGCTCCGAGGTCGATTCCGGACCTGGCGACGGCTCGATTGCCGCGCTGCGATGCGGCTGGGGGACAATGGCAGGGAACTCAACCGGGGCGATCCGGCGGGGCCTGCACGTGTGTCGATCGGAGCGGAGGACGAATGTCGGAATTGGTGCCACTGAAAGTTCAGCTGGTGGCGACGACCCAGTTCACCGCACCCGAGGTCGACTGGGACACCGACGCCGACGGCGGCGAGGCACTCATCGAGTTCGCCGGCCGCGCCTGTTACGAGAGCTGGCACAAGCCGAATCCGCGCACGGCGACCAACGACGGATATCTCCGGCACGTGTTGGAAGTCGGTCACACCTCGCTGTTCGAGCATGCCACGTGCACCTTCTACATCACCGGCATCTCCCGCTCGTGCACCCACGAGCTCATTCGGCACCGACACTTCTCGTACTCGCAGCTGTCGCAGCGTTTCGTTCCCGAACACGACTCCAACGTCGTCGCACCGCCCGCGATCCGGGGAGATGCCCGTCTCGAAGAACTGTTCACCAAGGCGACCGACGCCTCCCGGGAGGCCTACAGCGAACTCCTGAGCGAGCTGGAGGCGAAGTTCGCCGACGTGCCCAACGCCGTCCTGCGGCATAAGCAGGCGCGCCAGGCGGCGCGGTCGGTGCTGCCGAACGCCACCGAGACCCGCATCGTTGTCACCGGAAACTTCCGCGCCTGGCGGCACTTCATCGGTATGCGTGCCACCGAGCACGCGGACGTGGAGATCCGGCAACTCGCCGTCGAATGTCTCCGACAACTTCGAAAGGCCGCGCCCACGGCGTTCGGCGACTTCGAAATCGGTGAGCTGGCCGACGGAACCGAAGTCGCGACGTCGCCGTTCGTATTCGAGGGCTGATCGCGGTGAGGCCGCTGGCAGGCGGTAGCCTGAGCGGCATGGATTCGGCTGACGCGACAAGTGCGGAACTCCCGTTCGGGACGGTTTCGGTGGCAATGGTGACCCCGTTCACTACCGATGGGGCCATCGACCTCAAACGGGCCGCCGAACTCGCCGTGCACCTCGTCGATTCCGGCTGCGACGCGCTGATCGTCAACGGCACCACCGGCGAATCGCCGACCACCACGGTGCAGGAGAAGAACGACCTCTTGCGCACCACGCTGGAGGCGGTCGGAGACCGCGCCAAGGTGATCCACGGCGCGGGTTCGTACGACACCGCAGAGTCGGCCCGTCGGGTCCGTGAGGCCGAGGAGATCGGTGCCGACGGCGTGCTGATCGTGACGCCGTACTACAGCAAGCCGCCGCAGTCGGGCGTGCTCGCTCACTTCCGGACGGTCGCGGATGCGTCGAGCCTGCCCGTCCTGCTCTACGACATTCCGCCGCGCTCGGTGATCCCGATCGAGACGGACACCATCCTGCGACTGGCCGAGCACCCGAACATCAGGGGCGTCAAAGACGCCAAGAGCGATCTGCACGCCGCGGCGAAGATCATGGCGCAGACCGACCTGCAGTACTTCTCGGGCGAGGACGCGCTGAACCTGCCGTGGCTGTCGATCGGCGCGACCGGCTTCGTCAGCGTCATCGGGCACCTGGCCCCGGGTCGCCTGCGCGACATGCGCCAGGCGGTGCTCGCAGGCGATCTGCTCACGGCTCGCCGGATCGCGCAGTCGATGGCACCCCTGGTCGACGCGATGGGTCGCCTCGGCGGCGTGTGCATGACCAAGACGGCGCTCCGCATCACCGGTTTCGAGGTGGGGGACCCGCGACTGCCGCAGGTACCCGCGGACCCGGCTCAGATCGAAGCCCTTATTTCCGACCTGCGCAAGGCAGAGGTGATCTCCTGATGGCTGACAAGAATTCCGACCAGGGCTCGAAGAACGGCGGCCGTCGGCGCGCCTCCCGCAAGGCCGGCCCGCCCGCGGAGCAGAGCGCCAAGGCGCAGCGGTCCAAGAAGTCGACTGCGGTCACGGCGGCGACCGGTTCGTCGGTCACCGGCGACGTCATCGACCGGCTGCCCGCGCCACCCAAGCTGCCCAAGGGCGGCCTCCGTGTGGTGGCGCTCGGCGGCATCGGCGAGATCGGGCGCAACATGACCGTCTTCGAGTACGACGGCAAACTCCTCATCGTCGACTGCGGCGTGCTGTTCCCCGAAGACGCGCAGCCGGGTGTGGACTTGATCCTCCCCGATTTCAGCTACATCGAGGATCGGGTCCGCGACATCGAGGCCGTCGTGCTGACCCACGGGCACGAGGACCACATCGGCGCGGTGCCGTTCCTGCTGAAGCTCCGGAACGACATCCCGATCGTCGGCTCGCGGTTCACTCTCGCCCTGGTGGCGGCCAAGTGCCGCGAGCACCGTCTGCGTCCCAAGCTGATCCAGGTGGCCGAGGGCGACCGGCAGGATTACGGGGCCTTCGACTGCGAGTTCTTCGCGGTGAACCACTCGATTCCCGACGCCCTGGCCGTCGCGATCCGCACGCCCGCGGGTCTGGTGCTCCACACCGGCGACATCAAGCTCGACCAGTTGCCGCTCGACAATCGCCTCACCGACCTCGCGGGCTTCAGTCGCCTCGGCGACGAAGGCGTCGACCTTTTCCTGGTGGACTCCACCAACGCCGAGGTGCCCGGATTCGTGACGCCGGAGCGTGAGATCGGCGGTGTCCTCGACAACGTCATCGGCAAGGCGCGCCAGCGAGTGATCGTCGCGTCGTTCGCGAGTCACGTCCATCGCATCCAGCAGATCGTCGACGTCGCACACCGGCATGGTCGCCGCGTCACGTTCGTCGGCCGGTCGATGGTCCGCAACATGCAGATCGCGCAGGATCTCGGCTACCTGTCTGTGCCGGAGGGCGTGGTCGTCGACATGGACACCGCCGCGACCCTGCCCGACCACCGCCTGGTGCTGATCTCGACCGGTTCGCAGGGCGAGCCGCTGTCGGCGCTGTCGCGGATGGCGCGCGGTGAGCACCGCCAGATCAACATTCGTGCCGACGACCTGGTGGTCCTCGCGTCGTCGCTGATCCCGGGCAACGAGAACTCCGTGTTTGCGGTGGTGAACGGCCTCGCCAAGCGCGGAGCCACGGTCATCACCCAGGCCAGTGCCAAAGTGCACGTGTCCGGTCACGCCTCGGCGGGCGAACTTTTGTACCTGTACAACGCCGTCCGGCCGTCCAACGCGATGCCGGTGCACGGCGAATGGCGCCACCTGCGCGCCAATGCCGCACTGGCCGAGGCCACCGGCGTCCCCGCCGATCGCATCGTGCTGGCCGAGGACGGCGTCGTCGTCGACCTGGTGGACGGGCGCGCGCAGATCACCGGCCGGGTCCCCGTCGGGTACGTGTACGTCGACGGCCTGTCGGTCGGCGACGTCGGCGAGTCGACCCTGTCGGACCGCCTGGTTCTCGGCGAGGGCGGATTCATCGCGATCTCCGTCGCCATCGACGCGCACACCGGTGCGGCGATCAGCACGCCGACGGTGTCCGGGCGCGGATTCTCCGACGACCCCGGGGCCCTCTCCGAAGCCGCCGAACTGGTCGACAAGGCGCTCGTGGAGTTGGCGAACGAGGGCGTCACCGACACCCATCGGATCGCCCAGGGCGTGCGGCGGGCCGTCGGTCGCTGGGTCGGTGCCAAGTACCGCCGACGTCCGATGATCGTTCCGACCGTCATCGCGGTGGGCGAGAACAGGTGAACCTGGCCAGGTCCGAGCGGGCCGCTCTCGTCGCGACCATGCGCGAGACCGGTCCGGACGCGCCGACGCTGTGCGACGGTTGGAACAACCGGGACCTGGCAATCCACCTGATCCTGCGTGAGCGCAGGCTCGACGCGACGGCCGGCATCTTCGTCGGCGCCCTCGCGGGCCATACCGCGTCGGTGACCGCGAGCTATGCGGAGCGGCCGTGGGACGAACTGCTGGTGCAGCTGGCCGAAGGTCCGCCCTGGTACTCGCCGTTCCGCGCGGGCGATCGCTTCCTCAACCTGGCCGAGATGTTCGTCCACCACGAAGACGTGCTGCGTGGGGGAGCGGACCCGAACGGGCCGATCACCCCTCGCACGATCTCGCCCGAGCTGCAGCGCGGACTCGAAACGCCGCTGCGAACCGTCGGTCGGCGGATCATGGCGTCGTCGCCGGTGCGCGCTCGGCTGGTCGCGCCGGGAGGTCGGGAACTGATGTCGGTGGGCCACGGGGAGTCGGTGACCGTGTCCGCTGAGGTCGGTGAACTACTGCTCTTCGCGTTCGGGCGAGCGCCGGTCGACGTCGAGTTCTCCGGAACAGCCGTGGCGGTCGCGAGCCTGCGGAGCGCACGCCGATCATTGTGAATCGGTCACGAAATCAACACGACCGTGACTTTTAGGGTGTTGCCAGTGTGACTCATGTGAACAGTGGGCACTAGGCTGGAGGTCATGGCTTCCAATGCATCTACGCGCAATCGCTCGCGCAGCGGCACCGCCACCGGGGGATCTCGTACGGCGAACCGCGCTGCCCCCGGGGGTGCGCGCAAGCAACCCGCTGCCCGCGGTGGACGCGCAACCGCCGCGCCGCGCCGCGCCGCGCAGTCGCAGGATCTCCGCAGGCCGCCCGCCGGAAAGGGCGCAGGACAGAAGCGGTCGGGACAGAAGGGATCGGGCGGCCGGGCGGTCGTGGCGACATGGAACCTCGCGGCGCGCGGTCTCGGAAGCGTGGCGCGGATCGGTGCCCATCGCGAAGAGCCGGCCCCGCAGAGCCGCGACGGTGCGGGACTCGCTCTCACGCTGGTGGCCGTGCTTGTCGCGCTCGGCGTCTGGTTCCACGCGTTCGGGCCGGTCGGTGCGGTCATCGATTCCCTGGTGCGGGCCGGGTTCGGTGCCCTGTCCTACGTGATTCCCGCGCTGCTGCTGACGCTCGCCGTGCTCGTGATGCGGTTGCCCGCCAACCCGGGGCGTCGTCTCCGCAACATCGCGGGCGTGCTGTTGCTGGCGGTGTCGACGTTGGCGCTGGCACACCTGGTGGCCGGTGCACCCGCCGATTACGACGGACGGGCCGAAGCCGCGGGCTTCCTCGGCTACATGCTGGCCACCCCGCTGACCGATGCCGTGACCGTCTGGGTCACCGTGCCGCTGTTCTTGATTCTGGCGGCGTTCGGAGTCCTCGCACTGAGTGGACGCACCGTCGGGCAGGTCACCGATGCGGTCTCCGACTACCTCGGCATCGGCGTGTACGACGAGTACGGGGATGACGAGTACGGGGATGAGTACGCCGACGACGGCTACGAGGAGCGGGACGACACCGACTGGGACGACGACTGGGACGACGGAGTCGAAGCGGACGAACCGCCTGCCGCGCCCGCCGCTGAGGACGCTCGCGGCAGGGCCGCCGGCTACGGCGATCCGTACGACAACTACCCGCCGGACACTCGTCGCAGGCCTCGCCCGAGTTCCAGCCCGCGCCCGCGGCGGGCTCGCGCGACCGCGGGCCAGGACCGCGACGCGCACATGCCGGACCTGGTGACCGAACCCCTCATCGCCGAGACGCCGTTGAACGACGTGCCTGTCGACGACAATCCGACGCTGGCGCTCGACGACTACACGGGCGACTACACCGACAGCTACGTCGACGACGGCTACCTGGACGACACGGTCGACGACTACGTCGAGCCGGAGCCCGCACCGGCGCCGCGGGCGCCGCGTCGTCCCGCTCCGACCGCCCCGGCACGGACCGCGCCGGTGGTCGACGCGCCGCCCGCGGCGCCCGCGAGCGGAACCTTCCTCGATCGGAACGACGACTCCGACTATGTCCTCCCACCCAGTGATCTGCTGATTCAGGGTGAACCCGCGAAGCGGGGGACGTCGGCCAACGACGAGATGATCGACCGAATCAACGGGGTGCTGGAGCAGTTCAAGATCGACGCCGCCGTCACCGGCTACACCCGCGGACCCACCGTCACCCGCTACGAGGTGGAGTTGGGTCCGGCGGTCAAGGTCGAGAAGATCACTCAGCTGCAGCGCAACATCGCCTACGCCGTCGCCACCGACAACGTCCGCCTGCTGGCGCCGATCCCGGGGAAGTCGGCCGTCGGCATCGAGGTGCCGAACTCCGACCGCGAGATGGTGCGGTTGTCCGATGTGCTCGCGGCGCCGTCGACCCGCAAGGAGAACCATCCGCTGGTGATCGGGCTCGGCAAGGACATCGAGGGCGACTTCGTCTGCGCCAACCTCGCGAAGATGCCGCACCTGCTGGTGGCCGGCTCCACCGGCTCGGGCAAGTCGAGCTTCGTGAACTCGATGCTGGTGTCGCTGCTGACCCGCGCCACGCCGGAAGAGGTGCGGATGATCCTGATCGACCCGAAGATGGTCGAGCTGACCCCGTACGAGGGCATCCCGCATCTCATCACGCCGATCATCACCGAGCCGAAGAAGGCCGCCGCGGCGCTGTCGTGGCTGGTCGACGAGATGGAACAGCGCTACCAGGACATGAAGGCCTCCCGGGTGCGCCACATCAACGACTTCAACGCCAAGGTGCGCTCCGGTGAGATCACCACGCCGCTCGGTTCGGAGCGGGTCTACAAGCCGTATCCGTACATCGTCGCCATCGTCGACGAGCTCGCCGACCTGATGATGACGGCGCCGCGCGACGTGGAGGAGGCGATCGTCCGCATCACGCAGAAGGCGCGCGCCGCAGGCATCCACCTGGTGCTCGCCACGCAGCGCCCGTCCGTCGACGTCGTCACCGGTCTGATCAAGACCAACGTGCCGAGTCGCCTGGCGTTCGCCACCAGTTCGCTGACCGACTCGCGAGTGATCCTCGACCAGCCCGGCGCGGAGAAACTGATCGGCATGGGCGACGGCTTGTTCCTGCCGATGGGTGCCAACAAGCCCGTTCGCATGCAGGGCGCGTTCATCACCGACGAGGAGATCGCAGCGGTCGTCGAGTTCACCCGCGACCAGTCCGAGCCCGAGTACGAGGAAGGCGTCACGACGGCCAAGGCAGGCGACAAGAAGGAGATCGACGGCGACATCGGCAACGATCTCGACGATCTGCTTCAGGCCATCGAACTCGTGGTGTCCAGCCAGTTCGGCTCCACGTCGATGCTGCAGCGCAAGCTCCGCGTCGGGTTCGCCAAGGCCGGTCGACTGATGGATCTCATGGAGACCCGCGAGATCGTCGGACCGAGCGAGGGCTCTAAGGCGCGCGAAGTTCTCGTGAAGCCCGAAGACCTCGCGGGTGTGATCGCGTCGATCACCGGTGGCGGGGATTCCGACGGTTCCGTAGACTGAACGACGATCAACGAGGGGAGTATCCCCGACCCGTGATGTCTCCGTCAGTACGGAGGCGGTCTGCGGCACCGCCGATCGGTGTCGCGCCGCCTTCCGGAGCGTCGCCGCCGGACGCCACACAGTTCCCGGCGGTGGGAGAGACCTCCGGCATCGCAAATTTGTGCTGCACGGAGGTAGCTTTCTTTGAACGTGACATTGACGACCTGGCTCATCACCGGAGCGGTGATCCTGGGTCTCTTCATCTTCGACTTCTTCGCTCATGTCCGAACTCCGCACGACCCGACCATGCGGGAATCGGGCTTCTGGTCGGCGGTCTACATCACCATCGCCCTTCTCTTCGGCGTCTTCGTCTGGTGGCAGTGGGGCGGCGTCTACGGCGGTGAGTACTTCGCCGGTTACGTGACCGAGAAGGCGCTGTCGGTCGACAACCTCTTCGTCTTCATCGTGATCATGACGAAGTTCGCGGTGCCGCGCGTCTACCAGCAGAAGGTGCTTCTCCTGGGCATCGTGATGGCCCTGGTGATGCGCGGTGGCTTCATCGCCGTCGGTGCCGCCGCGATCAACGCTTACAGCTGGGTCTTCTACCTCTTCGGTCTGTTCCTGCTGTTCACCGCGGTCAAGCTGCTCAACGAGAGCGATGAGCCCGCTGTTGACGAGCGCGAGCGTCAGGGTCGCGTCGAACGCGCCGTCAAGAAGTTGTTCCGCGCCACCGACCAGTACGACGGCGACAAGCTGATCACCAAGATCGACGGCAAGCGCATGATCACCCCGCTGCTGGTGGTGCTGATCGTCATCGGCTTCACCGACGTGCTCTTCGCGCTCGACTCGATCCCGGCCATCTACGGACTCACCCAGGAGCCGTACCTGGTCTTCACCGCCAACGCGTTCGCCCTGATGGGTCTGCGTCAGCTCTACTTCCTGCTCGGCGGTCTGCTGAACAAGCTGATCTACCTGTCGTACGGACTGTCGCTGATCCTCGCGTTCATCGGCGTGAAGCTGGTGCTCCACGCGCTCCACGAGAACACGCTCGGCTTCATCAACGGCGGACAGCCGGTCCCGGTGCCCGAGATCAGCACCGGGCTGTCGCTCGGCGTGATCGCAGGCACGCTCGTCGTGACGACGGTCGCCAGCCTGGTGGTCAGCAAGCGTCGCCGCGACGCGGACGCGAAGGTCTAGATCCGGGGGTCGTGTCGGATCAATACGGTCCGAAGACCTGAACCCATTCGTTGACGCGCACGGCCTCGATCGCCTTCTCTCGGGCGAAGGGGTCGTGCGCGATCATCGCGTGGGCGCCGGCGAGGTCGTCGGCGGTGATCATCAGGAGCGCGCCGGTCCCGTCGGGGTACGGGCCGACCATCTGCAGAGCGCCGGCCTCGTGCTGGGCGCCCAGCCAGGCGCGGTGCTCGGGACGGAACTCGTCGCGAGTCGCGGCGGCTCCGGGAGCGTAGGTGTATTCGACGGCGAAGAGTGCCACGGCGTGTGGTCCTTCCAGGGGGAGCGGGTAGGTCAGAGATGAGCGAGCATGCGGGTGTTGCCGAGGGTGTTCGGCTTCACGAAGCTCAGGTCGAGGAACTCCGCGACGCCGGTGTCGTACGAGCGGCACATCTCTTCGAAGACCTCGCGCGAGACCGGTGTGCCGTCGATCTCGACGAAACCGTGGCGGGAGAAGAACGACGTCTCGAAGGTGAGCACGAAGACACGTTCGAGTTCGAGCTCGCGGGCCACGTCCATCAGACGTCCGACGATCTTGTGGCCGATCCCATGGCCGGCATGGGTGGTGTCGACGGCGACGGTGCGGACCTCTCCGAGGTCCGACCACATCACGTGCAGGGCGCCGCACCCGACCACCGTGCCGTCGAGTTCGCCGACCCAGAACTCCTGGACCGACTCATACAGCGTGACCAGGTTCTTCTCGAGCAGGATCTTCCCCGCGTACTGGTCGATGAGCTCTTTGATCCGAGGAACGTCCGACGTCCGAGCGCGTCGGACGAGCACCACGGGAGGCTCGTCGGGGCGCGGGTCGGTGGGTTCACTCAGCATGACAAGCAGAATAGTCTTGGCTTCGACCGCGCCCTTCGGGAGCCTGCGAATCAGGTGACGTTAGGCTTGACGTCGTGAGTGAACCTGTGCGTCGTGTGATCGGCGATGACCCGACCGAGGTGCCGGTCGTCAACATCGCCAACGCACTGACGGTGTTCCGCATCGTGCTGGTCCCGGTGTTCGTGGTCTTGCTCTTCGTCGGTGGCGGCGACGAAACGGTCTGGCGCGTGTCGGCGTTCGTCGTGTTCGCCGTCGCGGCCTTCACCGATCAGCTCGACGGTCGGTTGGCGCGGAAGCTGAATCTGGTCACCGATTTCGGCAAGATGGCCGATCCGATCGCCGACAAGGCGTTGATCGGTGCGGCCTTGCTCTCGCTCTCGTTGCTCGGGGACCTGCCGTGGTGGGTCACGGTGGTGATCCTGGCACGCGAGATCGGCGTGACCCTGCTTCGTTTCTGGGTGCTGCGGTACGGTGTGATTCCCGCCAGCCGCGGTGGCAAGCTCAAGACCCTGCTGCAGTCGGTGGCGATCGGTCTGTTCGTCCTTCCGCTGGCCGGCGCATGGCACACCGCGGCATGGGTGCTCATGATCGCCGCCGTGGTGGCGACCGTCGCGACGGGCGTCGACTACATCTGGCGCGCGCTGTCGCTGCGCCGGAATGCCCTGTGAGCACGAGGTCGAGATGATGCCTCTCGGGAATCGTCGGCGACCGGTGTGCGTTGCGGTATGCGGGCGGCGATCGGTAGGGAATTCCGCTAGGGTCGACGACACAGGCTTGTGACTGCATGAGCGCCTGCGCGAGCGGGTGCGACAACGGATTCGTGAGGAGGATCGCGCGTGGCACTGCTCCTGCGTGAGGCGATCGGCGACGAGCTGCGCCGAGTTCGGAACGGTCAGGGACGCACTCTGCGTGAGGTCTCGACCGACGCGAGGGTGTCGCTCGGCTACCTGTCAGAGGTCGAGCGCGGACAGAAGGAGGCGTCGAGTGAATTGCTGGCGTCGATCTGCGAAGCGCTCGAAGTTCCGATCGGTGACGTCCTGTTCCACGTCGCGGGCGTGCTGAGCCCGGCGCGACCCGCAGTCATGGCGCCCGATAGCCTTGTCGAAGTCGACAGCCTTGTTGAAGTGATTGCCCCCCAAGAAGACTCGGTGGACGGCGCGGGTGCCCCCGCGGCACTGGCCGCCGCGTGATCTGTAGACCGACGCGACCCGCGTGACGAGGAGTTTGGAAGACCATGGCTAACCCATTCGTGAAGTTCTGGAATTACCTGATGGCCCTGGGTAACTCGAAGATCGACGAGCACGCCGACCCCAAGGTGCAGATTCAGCAGGCGATCGAAGACGCCCAGCGTCAGCACCAGGCGCTGTCGCAGCAGGCCGCCGCCGTGATCGGCAATCAGCGACAGCTCGAGATGCGTTTGAACCGTCAGCTCGAGGAGATCGAGAAGCTGCAGGGCAACACCCGCCAGGCGCTGACCCTCGCCGACCAGGCCGCCGCCGCGGGCGACAACGCCAAGGCTGTCGAGTACACCAACGCGGCCGAGGCGTTCGCCGCGCAGTTGGTGACCGCCGAGCAGAACGTGGAAGACCTGAAGGTGCTTCACGACCAGTCGCTGCAGGCCGCGGCTCAGGCCAAGCAGGCCGTCGAACGCAATGCCATGACTCTGCAGCAGAAGCTCGCCGAGCGCTCCAAGCTCCTCAGCCAGCTGGAGCAGGCCAAGATGCAGGAGCAGGTCAGCGCATCGCTCAACCAGATGAGCGAGCTCACCGCGCCGGGCAACACGCCCAACCTGGAGCAGGTGCGCGAGAAGATCGAACGTCGCTACGCGAATGCACTCGGCTCGGCCGAGCTGGCCAAGGGCAGTGTTGCGGGCCGCATGGCCGAGGTCGAGGCGGCAGGCGTGCAGATGGCCGGGCACGCTCGCCTCGAGCAGATTCGCGCCAGCATGGGCGGCGGTGCATTGACTCCGGGCCAGTCGGCGAGTGCTCAGGGAGCCGCCGGTCAGGTTGCGCAGGGCGGCGCCGCAGCACCTGCGCCGAAGACTCCGGAACAGAACTGAATCCGTCCGGCGGCTCCCCTCGGGAGCCGCTGACCGTAGCCATCGTGGCCGGGTCGGACGCTGGGCATGCATTCCCGGCGTTGGGCCTGGCCACGGCCTTTCTCGAGGCGGGCGACGAGGTCATCGTCTACACCGGCGAGCGGTGGCGGACGGCGGCCGCCGAGCGCGGTATCGATCTGCGCCCACTGCCCGGTCTGGCCGCGCGTCCCGACGAGGATGACGACGACGCAGGAGCCAAGCTGAGCGTGCGCGCCGCTCGGATGGCGCTGGAGTTGGCGCCCGAACTGGCTGTGAGCGGCGTCGACCTGGTCGTCAGCGACGTGATCACGATCGCAGGCGGCTGGGCGGCCGAGCTGGTCGGGATCCCGTGGATCGAACTGTCGCCGCACCCGCTGTACGACCAGTCGTGCGGGCTGCCGCCCATCGGTGCTGGGATGGACGTCGGCGTCGGTGTGCGCGGTCGCCTCCGGGATGCTGCGTTGCGAGCGATGGCTCGGCCGTCGGTGGCGAAGGGAATCAGGCAGCGCAGGGCGGCGCGCGAAGGTATTCGGCTGCCCGCCGAGAGCGTGCCCGTCGCCCGGTTCGTCGCCACGCTGCCTGGTCTGGAGATGCCTCGGCCCGACTGGCCGGAGACGGCTCACCTCGTCGGACCGCTGCTCTTCGAACCGACCGCGGCGGTCTTCGACCGGCCGGCCGGCGACGGGCCGCTGATCGTGGTCGCGCCGTCGACGGCCGTCATCGGCGCGGGGGACATGGGGTCGATGGCACTCGCGGCGCTCGCGGATCTGCAGGCCAGTCGTCCGCTCCGCGTGGTGTACTCGGCGTTGGTGCCGCCGGAGGGCGAACGCGTGCCGGACGGTCTGGTAGCCGGGACCGCTCGCCAGGACGACCTCCTGTCGGATGCCGACCTGGTGATCTGCGGTGCGGGCCACGGCATGCTCGCGAAGTCGCTTCTCGCCGGTGTCCCGGTGGTGACCGTCCCCGGAGCGGGGGATCAGTGGGAGCTCGCCTGCCGGGTGCGGCGGGTGGGGTGCGGCCGGTTGGTGCGCCCGGTGAGCCAGGCGGCGTTGGCCGAGGCGGTCGTCGCGGTGCTCGACGAGCCCTCGTTCGGTCGCGCAGCCCGACGTGTCGCCGCGACCGCGGCCGCTACGGTGGATCCGGTCGCGGTGGCACACGATGTCTACGCCCGCGTGGTGGCGGACGCGGACCGATCAGGGAGAATGGGCGCATGCGTTTGACCGAGTTCGCCGAACTCACCGAGATGGAGTTCGGTCGCCGACGTGCCGACGGGCTGCTCGCCGATCTGGTGCTGGTGGAGCTCGGCAGTCGGACGGGGCGCGAGGCGATCGCCGACGGAGTGGATCCCAAGCTCGTCTGGCGTGCCCTCTGTCGGGAGTTCGACGTGCCGCCGGAACGCTGGTAGCCGCGTTTTCGGGCGTGTCGAATTGAACTCGAACATCTGTTCGCTATCCTGATAGGGAACCGGAGCGCGCTCTGGTGCGTCCAATTAATGACCGCGTGAAGCAGAATTGTCAGACCCTGCTCCTAATGTGTGGTCACGAAGTCAGAGAACGTTCAACCCACAGCAGAGCATCCGGAGGAGAGACCGATGGCACCCAGCACTGATCGGCAGAAGGCACTGGATCTGGCGCTTGCGCAGATCGACAAGAACTACGGCAAGGGCTCGGTGATGCGACTCGGTGAGGATGCGCGCCCGCCGATGGAGGTCATCCCGACCGGTTCGGTCGCTCTCGACATCGCGCTCGGAATCGGCGGTCTGCCTCGCGGTCGCATCGTCGAGGTCTACGGCCCGGAGTCGTCGGGTAAGACCACCGTCGCCCTGCACGCGGTGGCCAACGCTCAGGCCGCCGGCGGTATCGCCGCGTTCATCGACGCCGAGCACGCACTCGACCCGGAGTACGCGGCCAAGCTCGGTGTCGACATCGACGCCCTGCTGGTCTCGCAGCCGGACACCGGCGAGCAGGCGCTCGAGATCGCCGATATGCTGATCCGCTCGGGTGCACTCGACATCCTGGTCATCGACTCGGTGGCCGCGCTGGTGCCCAAGGCCGAGATCGAGGGCGAGATGGGCGACAGCCACGTGGGCCTGCAGGCCCGCCTCATGAGCCAGGCGCTGCGCAAGATGACCGGTGCGCTCAACAACTCGGGCACCACCGCGATCTTCATCAACCAGCTCCGCGAGAAGATCGGCGTCATGTTCGGCTCGCCCGAAACCACCACGGGTGGTAAGGCTTTGAAGTTCTACGCCTCCGTCCGGCTGGACGTGCGACGCATCGAGACGCTCAAGGACGGCGGCGACGCGGTCGGTAACCGCACCCG
>NZ_JAAYXO010000129.1 GCF_012515855.1 Gordonia sp. (in: high G+C Gram-positive bacteria) | reverse complement strand
GTGCCCGCACCGTAGTAGCCGGCTTCGCGGCAGATGTCCTTGGCGGAGCTGTGGATGCGGCGACGCTGCTCCTCGGTCAGGAACGGCGCGGGGGCCTCCTCGACGAGCTTCTGGAAGCGGCGCTGCAGCGAGCAGTCGCGGGTGCCCGCGACGACGACGTTGCCGTGCTGATCGGCGATGACCTGGGCCTCGACGTGACGGGCCTTGTCGAGGTACTGCTCGACGAAGCACTCGCCGCGACCGAAGGCTGCGACGGCTTCGCGGGTGGCCGACTCGAACAGCTCGGGGATCTCTTCGACGGTGTGGGCGACCTTCATGCCGCGACCGCCGCCGCCGAAGGCGGCCTTGATGGCGACGGGCACGCCGTACTTCTTGGCGAACTCGACGACCTCGTGGGCGCCCGAGACCGGGTCCTTGGTGCCTGCGGCCATCGGGGCGCTGGCGCGCTCGGCGATGTGGCGTGCGGTGACCTTGTCGCCCAGGTCGCGGATGGCCGACGGCGGGGGGCCGATCCAGGTGAGGCCCGCGTCGATCACGGCCTGAGCGAACTCGGCGTTCTCGGAGAGGAAGCCGTAGCCGGGGTGGATCGCGTCGGCGCCGGACTTGGCAGCGGCGTCGAGCAGCTTCTCGAACACCAGGTACGACTCTGCCGAGGTCTGACCGCCCAGCGCGAAGGCCTCGTCGGCCAACTGCACGAACAGGGCGTCGGCGTCGGGCTCGGCGTACACGGCCACGCTGGCGATGCCCGCGTCCTTGGCGGCGCGGATGACTCGAACGGCGATCTCACCGCGGTTCGCGATGAGGACCTTCTTGATGGTCGTCTTGCTGATCTCAGCGGAACTGGTCACTGGCACTCCTGTGGCACCGCCGGCAGGCGGGTCCGTTGTCGGGGACGGTGTTCACCATCCGGGGTCGACGGGCTGCGTCTCGAGCGGGGGTCCCGCGCGTGGCATCTCGCACGTAGATCGCACCTGGGCGGTCAACGTGATTTCCGCGACTCAGATTATCGCACCGAGCGAATGCTCGGTGCGAGGGATGTCACGAAGTCAGGAATTGGTTTACCCGTCTTTCGAACTACTCGCGAGTAAGCGGGCGAAAAGGTCAAGGAAATCCGGTACGCGCCGGGAACCCTCCGCGGGATAGCGCGCATGGAGGCGGAAGCCGCCCGGGGTGCGGTTGACCCAGACGTAAACCTCGTCGTCGGCATAAGAATGGCTGCGTAGGACGTGTGCGGTACCTGCGTCGGCGACGTCGGCGCGCGGGGTCGCACGGGTGTCCATGTACGAGACGACCATGCGGGGATGGCCGCGGACGCCTATGAGATCAGCCACACGAAGGAAGGGGAGTGCCCCGGCATGCTTCTTTTTGCGTAGTTCGTCACTCCCGCGGCGGGCCGCTTCGGCTAAATCGGGCGAATCGTGCACGTCGATGGTGAGGGGTGCCAATCCGACGAACCACCCGAGCGAATGCAGCCAGGACCGGTCGGTACGCGTGTGCCTCGGCATGATGGCGATGAACTCGTCGGCGTTCGTCGTCTGGTGCAGGGCCACCGCCAGCGCGCCGAGGACGCCGCCGACCACGCTCGCGCCCGACTCTGCGCAGAAGGCCTCGAATCGGCGCGCGTGCGCATCGTCGAGCAGAAGCGACGTGCGCGACAGTTGGAACGGTTGCGGTGGCGCGGCTTCGGCAGTTCCGCCGGCCGGGCGATGGTCGATCACCGTCGGTGCGACCGACGGCGCAGCCGGGAGTTCGTCGAGCAAGGGAGTTGGTGGGAACTCGCCGCCGTGGGGTGCGATGAAATGCGCCCAGGCGACGGCGGCGGGGTGGTCGGCGCCCTCGGCGTCGGTCGCGCGTCGCTCTGCGTCACTGAAGTCCAGGTAGCTGCCTGCCGGCTCGAGTCGGGACGGACGACGGTCTCGTGCCGCTCGATACAGCTCGGTGAGCTCGTACTGGGCGGTGACCAAGGAGTAGCCGTCGACCAGGGAGTGGTCCGCGGCCAACAGCAGGGTGAAGCTGCGAGGGCGCGCCACCGTGGCGAAGCGATACGCGGGCCAGTGCAGCGGCGCGGTCGCGCGATCGAACGACCCGGCGATCTGCTCCAGCAGCAGAGACCGCTCGGTGTACCAACCGACGCGCGTCATCTTGACATGCACGGTGTCGCGGTCGGTGCTGTAGCGCTCGGTGCGGTAGCGCCCGTCGTGGTCGGCCTTGAGGACCACGTGACTGCGCAGTACCTCGTGGCGGTTGATGTACGCGACCACCGCTGCGCGCACCGAGGGAACCGACATCGGCTCGTCGAAGTCGATAGAGACTCCGAGCCACGACTCGCGGCCGCCTTCGCGATGAGTGCGCGCCCGATACTCGAACGCCGATCGCAGATGGTGCTCGTGGTTGTGCGAGGTCTCGCGGGCGTCTCGCCGCCAGCTGCCGAGGCCGCCCGGGACCACCGGGATCCACTCGACGAGGCCCCCGGGCTCGATCGGCGCGTCTAGTATCTGGAGGAAATCCATTGCAGGCGGGGTGAATTCACAATGCGGTCTGCTCTGCGACCTGACGCTTGATCCTGGCCAGCATGCCGGCCATACCGTTCAGGCGGAGCGGACTGATCACCGACGCCAGCCCGAGGTCGTGGAAGAAGTCATGCGGAACGTCGGTGATCTCGGCCGCGGTGGCACCGTCGAGTCCCTCGTGGAGGATCGACGCGAATCCGCGGGTGGTCGGGGCCTCCGGCGGAGCGCTGAAGTACAGGCGCACCGCGGAGGCATCGGACGCGTCGACCGACAGGAAGATCGGTGACTGACATTCCGGCACCGGTTCCATCGCCTCCACCTGGAGCGACTCGGGCAGCTCCGGGAGTTCACGGGAGAACTCCAGCAGGAGGGTCACCTTGTCGGAGTCGGCCAGCTCGGCGAAGTCCGAGACGATCTCGGCGAGTGCGGCGGGCAGCGTCATGCGGTCCTTCTGTCTCGGTCAGGCCTGCTGTTCGGTCGGCCCTGGTGTTCGGTCAGCCGTTGTGTTCGGTCAGCCGTTGTCGACGGTGCCGGGCTCTTCGCCCATGACGATCGGGACGCGGACGCGGTTGCCCCACTCGGTCCACGAGCCGTCGTAGTTGCGAACGTTCTCGAAGCCGAGCAGGTAGGTGAGCACGAACCAGGTGTGGCTGGAGCGCTCTCCGATACGGCAGTACGCGATGGTCGCGGCCTTCGGGTCCAGGCCCGCGTACACCTCTTCCAGTTCACTGCGCTTGCGGAACCGGCTGTCGGGGGCGGCGGCCTTGGCCCAGGGGATCGACACGGCGGTCGGGATGTGCCCGCCGCGCAGTGCGCCTTCCTGCGGGTAGTCGGGCATGTGGGTCCGTTCGCCGGTGTACTCCTGCGGGGAACGCACATCGATCAGCGGGGTGGTACCCAGTTCGGCGAGGACGGCGTCGGCGTAGGCGCGGATCACCGAGTCGTCGCGCTCCACGACGGGGTAGTCCGACGGCGGGTACACCGGCACGTCGAACGAGGTGTCGCGCTGCTCGTCCATCCAGGCGTCGCGGCCGCCGTCGAGCAGGCGGACGTCCTCGTGCCCGAACAGAGTGAACACCCAGAGGGCGTACGCGGCCCACCAGTTGCTCTTGTCGCCGTAAATGACGACCGTGTCGTCGCGGTTGATGCCCTTCTCGCGCATCAACTCGGCGAACTGCTCACCGTTGATGTAGTCGCGCGTGACCGGATCGTTGAGGTGGAGGTGCCAGTCGACCTTCTGTGCCGTCGGAATGTGTCCGATGTCGTACAGGAGCACGTCCTCGTCCGACTCGATGATCTTCAACCCGGGGGCGCCGAGGTGCGCCGACAACCATTCGGTGGTCACCAGGCGCTCCGGATGCGCGAAGTTGGCGAATGCCGGGTTCGGATCGAATTCCACAGTCACTGAGGGTCTCCCGCCTCTGCTGATTTCTCCGCGCACCGATACCGGTGTGCGTGTCTAGCATACGGACGCGGGTCGACAGGGTGTGCGGTGGACCGGTAATGGCGGAGCCGTGTTCGGCTCACCGCCCGAACCAATCGGACGAATGACGTAACGGGTACGGATCGCGGTATCGGTGTTAGCTTCTCTTCATGTCTGGATGGGGAATGCCGAGCATGGGCCGGGGAACCGCCGTGGTCTCGATGATGGTCGCCGGGGTGCTGTTCCTGTCGGGTTGCGGAACTGACGGCACTCCCACCCGGGCGATTCCGAAGACTCCCGAGCACTGCAGCGCCACCGAGTGCCCGGAACTGCCGGTGTACTCCGCCAAGCGCCTCGCGCCGTCCGGCGTCGACGACTCCAACGACGCGTCGCTGGTCCCGAAGTACATGACCGCGGTGCTCGACGACCTCGAGGTGGTCTGGCAGGACTGGTTCTCGCAGCTCAACATCGAGGAGGCGTCCGCCGGTCGCGCGCTGATCGCCTCGGGCGACAAGTTCCGCAGCGAGTGTTTCGACGACGACGAGGAAGGTCTGCAGGACGGCATCCCGAGCAACTTCCCGAACGCCTTCTTCTGTCCGCGTGACACCCAGCCCGACGGCGGCGGGACCAAACGCAAGGGATCGGTGATCCTGCCGGTCGACACCTTCGCCGACATCTGGCAGGGCAAGCTGATGGGCTCGAAGGGCATCATGCTCGGCGATTTCAGCGCGGCCACGATCATCGCGCACGAGTACGGGCACAACGTGGTCTACCGACTGGCGATGGCCTACGGACTCGACGAGGGGCCTCCGGGTGACAACAGCGAGCTCATCGCCGACTGCTTCGCAGGCAACTGGGCGGCAACGGTCTTCGGCCGCAAGGATCTCTCGTTCACGTCGATGGCGCAGGCCGCAGCGCTGGTCATCAGCATCGGCGACGCCGAGCCGGGACAGGGCCATGGAACCTCGGCCGCGCGAGCGATGGCGCTGTGGACGGGTTTCACCGACAACCTGAAGCGGCAGGGTCAACCGGGCGACTGTCTCAAGCGCTACTGGCCGCAGGTGCTCGCGAACTGACGGGCGGGGCCCGCGGTTACGGGGCCTGCCAGAGGTCGGTGACGCAGACGCCGACGTCGGCCAGCAGTCGTCGCACCAACGGCAGGCTGATGCCGAGCACTGACGACGGGTCGCCGTCGATGCCGTCGATGAGCCATCCGCCGAGCCCGTCCAGGGTGAACGCGCCGGCCACCTCGAGCGGTTCACCGGTGGCCGCGTAGCTCGCGATGACGTGGTCGGGAGCGTCCGAGAAGCGAATGGCCGTGGTCTCGCTCCGGCTGACCGAAGCCGCCACGGCGCCGTCGGTCACGCGCCGGACGCAGTGACCGGTGATGAGATGCCCGACGGTACCGCGCATCTGCTTCCAACGGGCGACGGCGACCTCCCCGGTATGCGGCTTGCCCGCGAGGACGCCGCCGGTGAGCAGCATCGAATCGCACGTGAGGATCACGCAGTCCGCCTCGCCTCCGGGCGCCGCCCCCGCGAGGACGGCGGCGGTCACGGCGTCGGCCTTGGCCTCGGCGAGCCGGGTGACGACGTCGGCGTGCGGGGCACCGGTCAAGTCGTCGAGCAGGGCGTCCTCGTCCACATCCGAAACGACGACCGTCGGCCTCAGACCGGCTCCCGTCAGCACGCGAAAGCGTGCTGGCGAGGCCGACCCGAGGACGACGGTCGTCGTCGGTGGAGCTGAGTCCCGGGGGATGGTCACCAACTGCCGCGGTTGGTGAAGCTGCCCGGCTGACCCCAGGTCTGCCGGAACATGTCGACCGGACGACCCCAGTCGTCACGGGTCTGCGGGCCGTTGTCGCCGGCACCGCCACCCGCGGCGGCGAAGACGCCGACCAGGGCGGCCAGCTCTTCGTCGGTGGGGTTGCCGTCGACGATGGTCAGGAACGGACGGGCAGGCTGCTCTTCGCTGCTCGTCGAAGGGACGTCTGCACTCATGCGCGTGTCACCTTTCTCGGTCGCGGGACGATCACAGCGGGATGTTGCCGTGCTTCTTCGGCGGAACCTGGACCAGCTTGCGCTCCAGGAGCTTCAGCGCGTTCGCGATCTGGCCGCGGGTGTGGCTCGGCGGGATCACCGCGTCGACGTAACCGCGCTCGGCAGCGACGTACGGGTTCACCAGGGTGTCCTCGTACTCCTGCTGCAGTTCCAGGCGCAGCGCGTCGACGTCGTCGCCTGCGGCCTCGGCGGCCTTGAGCTGGCTGCGGTACACGAAGCCGACGGCGCCCGATGCGCCCATGACGGCGATCTGCGCGGTGGGCCATGCGAGGTTGACGTCGGCGCCCATGTGCTTGGAGCCCATGACGTCGTACGCGCCGCCGTACGCCTTGCGGGTGATGACGGTGATCTTGCCGACGGTGGCCTCGCCATAGGCGTACAGCAGCTTGGCGCCGCGGCGAATGATGCCGTTGTACTCCTGCTCGGTGCCGGGCAGGAAGCCGGGGACGTCGACCAGGGTGACGATCGGGACGTTGAACGCGTCGCAGGTGCGGACGAAGCGAGCGGCCTTCTCGGAGGCGTCGATGTCCAGGCAGCCGGCGAACTGGGTCGGCTGGTTGGCGACGATGCCGACACTGCGGCCGTCGACGCGGCCGAAGCCGACGATGATGTTCATCGCGCGCTCGGCCTGCACCTCGAGGAACTCCTCGTCGTCCAGGATGTTCCGGATCACCGTGTGCATGTCGTACGGCTGGTTCGGCGAGTCCGGGATGATCGTGTCGAGCGCGATGTCGTCGTCGGTGAGGTTGTCCTCGATGGCTCCGACGCGCTCCGGTGCGGGCAGACGCGGCGCCTCGGCCCGGCAGTTGCTCGGCAGGTAGCCCAGCAGCTCCTTGACGTACTCGAGGGCGTCTTCCTCGTCCTGGCCGACGTAGTGGGCCACACCGGACTTGGTCATGTGCGTGTGTGCGCCGCCCAGGTCTTCCTGGGTGACGTCCTCGCCGGTGACGGTCTTGATGACGTCGGGGCCGGTGACGAACATCTGGCTGGTCTTGTCGACCATCACCACGAAGTCGGTGAGGGCGGGGGAGTAGACGTGTCCGCCGGCGTTCGGGCCCATGATCAGGGAGATCTGGGGGATCACGCCGGAGGCGCGAACGTTGCGGCCGAAGATCTCGCCGTACAGGGCGAGCGAGACGACGCCCTCCTGAATGCGGGCGCCTGCACCCTCGTTGATGCCGATCAACGGGCGGCCGGTCTTCAGCGCCAGGTCCATGACCTTGACGATCTTCTCGCCGTAGACCTCGCCGAGGCTGCCGCCGAAGACGGCTGCGTCCTGGCTGAAGACGCAGACCTCGCGGCCGTCGACGGTGCCGTAACCGGTGACGACGCCGTCGCCCATCGGCCGACGCTCGGCCAGACCGAAGTTGGTGGAGCGGTGGCGGGCCAGCGCATCGAGCTCGACGAACGAGCCCTCATCGAGGAGGTGGGTGATGCGCTCGCGGGCGGTCAGCTTGCCCTTGGCGTGCACCTTCTCCGCGGCGGCCTCGCCGACGGGGAACTCGGCTTCGGCCAGGCGGTTGCGCAGGTCGGCGAGCTTGCCGGCCGTCGTGTGGATGTCAGGTGCAGCGTCGTCATCGCGCGAAGCAGTGGTCATGGACAACGATGCTAACTTCCCGAGCGGGCGCTCGGTCAACCACCGGGAGAATGTGAGAATATCCTCACATTGCATCTCACTCCGATATGACCGGTGTGAGGGCCTTCACCGAAGGGGCCCGTACAGTGCTGATTCATGGGAATTGACCTGCCGGACCAGCAGTCGCTCGCCGCCGAACTCGTCGACACTCGATGGCACCGTGTCGAGGTGGTCGACGAGACCGGATCCACCAACGCCGACCTCCTGGCGCGGATCGACGCCGGCGACGACATCGACGGCACAGTTCTGATCTCCGGCCGCCAGACGTCCGGCCGCGGACGGCACGCGCGGGTCTGGGAGACGCCTCCCGGACAGCTGGCGATCTCGGCGGCCGTACGGGTGCGCCCCGAGGCGATCGCGCACCTCGGCTGGTTGTCGTTGCTGACCGGTCTGGCCGTTTACGACGCGGTCGGTGAGGTCGCGGGCGCCGAACTCGAACTCAAGTGGCCCAACGACGTCCTGGTGCCCGGAGGCGGCAAGCTGTCGGGGATTCTGTCGGAGTTCCGGCTGACGCCGGGCGTCGACGGGGCGGCGAACGGCGGAGTGGCGGTGATCGGCACCGGTCTCAACCTCGATCTGCCTGCGGGGTCGGCACCCGACACGGCCGCCTCGATCAGCGGACTCGTCGACGGTCCGGTGGATCGGCTGGCTGTCGCGGCGGCGTACCT
>NZ_JAAYXO010000128.1 GCF_012515855.1 Gordonia sp. (in: high G+C Gram-positive bacteria) | reverse complement strand
TCTGCTGACCAATGCGCTCCGACACACGCCCGCGGATGGAACCGTGCAGGTCAGCGCACGCGCCAGTGGTACGGCCGCGGTGATCGAGGTGCTCGACACCGGCGACGGGATCGCCGCCGAGCACCTGCTGCACGTCTTCGACCGCTTCTATCGTGCGGACACCGCCCGCGATCGCGACCACGGCGGCAGCGGGATCGGCTTGTCGATCGCCCGAGCCCTCGTCGAGGCCCACGGCGGCACCCTCACCGCGGCGAGCGACGGCCCCGGACTCGGCGCGGTCTTCACCGTCAAACTGCCCCGGGACTGATCCCGCAACAGATCCCTGCATTCACGCGGTCGCCGCGGGCGACGGCCGGTCGGGATGCACCGCTACCCTGGGAGACATGAGTGCACCCACCGCTGAATCGGTCACCGTCGCGGTCACCGAGCTCGCCACCGCCGCGAAGCAGGCCTCGCGCACCCTCGGCCAGCTGACCACGGCGCAGAAGAACACCGTCCTCCTCGCCGCGGCCGCGGCCATCGACGCCGCAGCCGACCAGATCCTGGCTGCCAACGCCGACGACGTGCAGCGCGCCGAGGCCGCAGGCACCGAGGCCTCGCTGGTCGACCGACTCCGGCTCACCGCCGACCGGGTCGCCGGGATCACCGACGGACTCCGCCAGGTAGCCGCGCTGCCCGACCCGATCGGTGCGGTGCTCAGCGGCAAGACGCTCCCGAACGGTCTGGAACTCCGCCAGGTGCGGGTCCCGCTCGGCGTGGTCGGCTTCGTTTACGAGGCGCGTCCCAATGTGACCGTCGACGGCTTCGGCATCTCGTTCAAGTCGGGCAACGCCGTGCTGCTCCGCGGATCGTCGTCGGCCGCGAGCTCCAACGCCGCGCTGGTGTCGGTGCTGCGCGACGTCCTCGCCGACCACGGCATCGATCCGAACGCCGTCTCGTTGCTGCCGAGCGAGAGCCGCGACAGTGTCACCGCGCTGATCCAGGCCCGCGGCCTGGTCGATGTGGTGATCCCGCGCGGCGGTGCGGGCCTCATCAGCACGGTCGTCACGAACGCGACCGTCCCGACCATCGAGACCGGCTCGGGAAACTGCCACATCTTCGTGCACCGCGACGCCGACGTCGACGTCGCGACCCGCATCGTGCTCAACGCCAAGACCCGTCGCCCCAGCGTGTGCAACACCGTGGAGACGGTCCTGATCGACCGCGGCATCGCCGACCAGGCGCTCGGCCCGATCACCTCCGCGCTGCAGGCGCAGGGCGTCGTGATGCACGGCGAGGAGCCGGGCATGGAGCCCGCGACCGAAGACGACTGGCACCGCGAGTACCTGTCGCTCGACATCGCCGTGAAGGTGGTCGACGACATCGACGCCGCCATCGACCACATCGCCACCTACAGCACCGGGCACACCGAGGCCATCATCACCAAGAGCCTGGCCGCCGCCAACGAGTTCACCAGCCGGGTCGACGCCGCGGCGGTGATGGTCAACGCGTCCACCGCGTTCACCGACGGCGAGCAGTTCGGCTTCGGCGCCGAGATCGGCATCTCGACGCAGAAACTGCACGCGCGCGGCCCGATGGGACTGCCCGAGCTGACCTCCACCAAATGGCTGGTGTGGGGCGACGGACAGGTCCGTCCGGCGTGAACAGGGGCGAGCGGAGCGACGGGGGAGTGAACAGGGGCGAGCGGAGCGACGGGGGAGTGAACAGGGGCGAGCGGAGCGACGGGGGATTCAGCAGCGTGGGAAACATCCAACCGACTTTCGCCGACGTCGAGGACGTCCGCGCGCGGTTGCGGCAGACCGGGTACCTCGCCGACGAGGCCACCGCGACCACCGCGTTCCTGGCCGACCGGCTGGGCAAGCCGCTGCTGGTGGAGGGGCCCGCGGGTGTCGGCAAGACCGAACTCGCCCGCGCGCTCGCGCAGGCCACCGGCTCGGATCTGGTGCGACTGCAGTGTTACGAGGGCATCGACGAGGCCCGCGCGCTGTACGAGTGGAACCACGCCAAGCAGATCCTGGCGATCCAGGCCGCGGGCCAGCGTGACTGGGAGTCCACCAAGGGCGATATCTTCTCCGAGGAGTTCCTGCTCGCTCGCCCGCTGCTCACCGCGATCTCGCGCACCGAGCCGACGGTTCTGCTGATCGACGAGATCGACAAGGCCGACGTCGACATCGAGGGCCTGCTGCTGGAGGTGCTCAGCGATTTCGCGATCACCATCCCGGAGATGGGGACGGTCGAGGCGACGCGTCGCCCGATCGTGCTGCTGACGTCGAACGCGAACCGCGAGCTGTCGGAGGCGCTGAAGCGGCGCTGCCTGTACCTGTACATCGACTTCCCGGATGCGGCCTTGGAGCGCGAGATCCTCGCGTCGCGCGTGCCGGAGCTGCCGTCGCGGCTCGCCGAGGAGATCGTGCGCATCGTCGGCGTGCTCCGCACCCTCGACATCCGTAAGAAGCCGTCGGTCGCCGAGACCATCGACTGGGGCAACACCCTCCTGGCGATGACCACGGGCGCCGAGGCCGAGGCGGGCAAGCTCGACGACTCGCTGATCGCGCGGACGCTCGGCGTGGTGCTCAAGCACCGTCCCGACGTCAAGACCGCGATGCGCGAGCTGAAGCTCGGCTAGGGCGTGTCTCCCATTGGGGACCGGGCCGACGTGACCGAACCGCTCGTCGACACGCTCACCGGCTTCGTGGACGACCTCCGCAGCCGGGGCATCACCGTGGGCCCGTCGAGCCTCATCGATGCCGGTCAGGCGATGAGCGTGCTGGACCTCCTCGACCGTCGGTCGCTGCGGGAGGGCCTGGCGGCGACGCTGCTCGACGACCACACGCACCGCGACACCTTCGACCTCTGCTTCGAGCTGTGGTTCCCACTGGGATCGCAGGCCCGACGCGGGGCGATGGAGGTGCCGCGCGACGCCGACGGCAACGTCGACGTCGCGGCGCTGCGGGAGTTGACCGCCGACATCCTGGCCGACTCGGACGCGATGACCGACGGTCGGTTCGACCAACTGGTCGCGATGATCGTCGGCGAGGTGGGCCAGTACGAGTCGGCGCGCGGCGAGTCGTACTCGGTCTATCAGGCCATGTCGGCCATCTCACCGCAGACGCTGATCGCGCGGATCGCCGCGGCGATGGCAGGCGGTCAGGACACCGAATCGGGCGAGCGGCCGGGTACCGATCCGCTGAACCGTCGCGCCGCGCGCGAGGCCACCGTGCAGTTGCGCGAGGCGGTGACCACCGAGACCCAGCGCCGGATGGCCGAGGTGCGGGGACGCGACGTGGTCGGCGAGTACGCGGTCCCGAAGCTGCCGGAGATGATCGACTTCTTCTCGGCGAACCCGCAGGACATGGCCAAGATGCGGCGGACCATCGACCCGATCGCCCGGCTGCTGGCGGCCAAGCTCGAGTTCCGTCGCCGCCGCAACCACCACGGCGCCGTCGACGTCCGCGCCACGTTGCGCGCCTCGATGTCGACCGGCGGCATCCCGATCGACCTGCGTCGCCGTAAGCCTCGTCCGGGCAAACCCGAACTCGTGGTGATCTGCGACGTGTCGGGGTCGGTGGCCGGTTTCAGCCAGTTCACGCTGCAGCTGGTGTACGCGCTGCGCCAGCAGTTCTCGCACGTGCGGGTGTTCGCGTTCGTCGACACCGTCGACGAGGTGACCGAGTTCTTCGACCGCGGCAACAGCGACGAGCAGTTCGGCGAGCGGATGACGCGCATGCTGTCGGAGGCGTCGATCAGCACCCGCGACGGGCACTCCGACTACGGCCACATGCTCAAGGGCTTCGAGGACCGCTACGGCGACTCGCTGACGCACCGCAGCGCCCTGTTGATCCTCGGCGACGCCCGCAACAACTTCCGACCGACCCACGCCGACGCGCTCGCCAAGATGCGCGACCGCGTCCGCAACGCCTACTGGCTCAATCCGGAGCGCGAGTCGTCGTGGGATTCGGGTGATTCGGACGCGAGCAAGTACGGCGCGGTGGTCGACATGTTCGAGTGCCGCAACGCCGACCAGCTGTCAAAGGTCATCGCGGAGCTGCTGCCGGTGTGAGCCCGCCTGCGGCCACCCGCGTAAAGTCAATCGGCATGTCACAGGGCGCACGCACCCCCCGCCGCATCGGCGTGATGGGCGGGACCTTCGATCCCATCCACAACGGCCACCTGGTGGCCGGCAGCGAGGTGGCGCACCGCCTGGGCCTGGACGTTGTCGTCTTCGTGCCGACCGGCCGTCCGTGGCAGAAGGAGGGCGAGCACGCCGCCGACCCCTCGCGCACGGTGAGCCCGGCCGAACACCGCTATCTGATGACGGTGATCGCCACCGCGTCGAACCCGCAGTTCACCGTCAGTCGAGTCGACGTGGACCGCGACGGTGTCACCTACACCGTCGACACCCTCCGCGACCTGAAGAAGCAGTATCCGGACGACGAACTCTTCTTCATCACCGGTGCGGACGCGCTCGAGACCATCCTCTCCTGGCATGATTGGGAGGACCTCTTCGAGCTCGCGAACTTCATCGGAGTCTCGCGGCCCGGATACGAACTGAATGCCACGCATCTGATGGAGCACTTGGCCGCCAAGCCCGCCGATGTGTTGCAGATGCTGGAGATCCCCGCGTTGGCGATCTCCTCGACCGATTGCCGTGTGCGCGCCGCTGACGGCCGTCCCGTCTGGTACCTGGTGCCCGACGGGGTGGTCCAGTACATCGCCAAGCACGGTTTGTACCGAAAGGACCACCCGTGACTGCTTCCCCCGAGGCCATCCAGATGGCGACGATCGCCGCCCTCGCCGCCGAGGACAAGGTCGCCACCGACATCGTCGCGATCGACGTCTCCGAGACGCTCGTCATCACCGACGCATTCTTCATCGCGTCGGCCGACAACGAGCGCCAGGTCAACGCGATCATTGAAGAGGTCGAGGACAAGCTGCGCGAGGCCGGACACAAGCCGTTGCGCCGCGAGGGCACCCGCGAAGGTCGCTGGGGCCTGCTGGACTACGGCGAGCTGATCGTGCACATCCAGCACGACGACGAGCGCGACTTCTACGGTCTCGAGCGACTGTGGAAGGACTGCCCGGTCATCGAGATCGAGGGCCTCGGCCAGCGCAAGACCGACGAGACCGCCGCGGGCGAATGAGGAGTGAACCCGACGCCGGCGACACCAGCGTCGAACGGCTGACGCCGATCGTCCGACGGTTGATCCTGCTGCGGCACGGCGAGACCGAGTACAACGCGGGGCGCCGCATGCAGGGACAGCTCGACACCGACCTGTCGGCCGTCGGTGAGCGGCAAGCCGCCGTGGCGGGCCGCGCCCTCGCGACCCGCGGTCCCAAACTGATCCGGTCGTCGGACCTGCGCCGCGCGCACGAGACCGCGCTGGCGCTGGCTTCGGTGACCGGCCAGGAGGTCGCGACCGACGTCCGCCTCCGCGAGACCCATCTCGGCGACTGGCAGGGGATGACCCATACCGAGGTCGACGAGCTCTCGCCCGGCGCCCGCAGGCATTGGCGCGACGACGCCCACTGGGCGCCGCCGAACGGCGAGTCCCGCGTCCAAGTGGCCGCGCGCTCGGTACCGGTGGTCGCCGAGCTCGTCGAGCAACTCGAGGACTGGGGGCAGGGCAGCGACGCCGAGGCGCCCGTCGTGCTGGTGGCGCACGGTGGCGTGATCGCCGCGCTCACCGCGGGGCTCCTGAATCTCCCGGTCGACAACTGGCCGATCTTCGGCGGCCTCGCGAACACCAGCTGGGTGCAGCTCTCCGGTCACGCGCTGCCCGGCGAGGATCCGACCTGGCGCCTCGACGTGTGGAACGCGTCGGCCGAATCAGCGGAAAGCACGGTGCAATAGTCGCTATGGGTTCCATCATGGTGCTCGGAGACTCGCTCTCCTTCTACGACGAGACCGGCGGGCTCGCCGCCGACGACAAGCGGATCTGGCCCAACATCGTCGGCGCAGAACTCGGACTCGACGTCGAGCTGTTCGCCCGGATCGGCTGGACGAGCCGCGACATCTGGTGGGCCATCACCCAGGACCCGCGGATCTGGGCGGCTGTTCCGCACGCCGACGTCCTGGTGCTGGCGTTCGGCGGCATGGACTCGCTGCCGTCGCCGTTGCCGACGGCGTTCCGCGAACAGATCCGCTACGTGCGGCCGGCCAAGCTGCGCGAGATGGTGCGCGGCGCATACGGCTGGCTGCAGCCGCGCCTGTCGCCGATCGGCTGGCCGATGGCGCTCCCGGCGGCCGAGACCGCGCGGTACTTCGAGAAGATCCGCGCCGCGTTGGCACACCTGCGACCGGATCTGCCGATCGTGGTCTGTCTGCCGTCGACGCACGACAGTCCTTACTACGGTCACGCGCATCCCGGGCGGATCGCGACCACCGTCGCCATCGCCGAGTGGGCGGCCGAGAAGGGCCTGCCGACCATCGACTGGTACCCGACCACCGCGGAGGCCTTCGCGGACCCCGACGTGGTGATGAACCCCGACGGCATCCACTGGAGCGTTCAGACACAGCGTCGGATCGGCGAGTTGAGCGTGCCGGTGGTGCGGCAGGCGCTGGACGCACGACCGGAATCGGTCTCGGAGGCCCGACCCGCTACCGTGTAGGGGTGTCTGTCGTCATCGTCACCGATTCGTCATCGCGGTTGCCCGCGTCACTGCTCGACGAGCACGGAATACTGCAGGTCCCGCTGCATCTGACCACCGAAGACGGCATCGACTACGCCGAAGGCGTCGACGACGTCCCGGACGACATCGTCACTATGCCGAAGGTCACCACTTCGGGCGCCAACCTGGGGGATCTGCAGGACGCCTACCAGCGTGCCTGGGAGGCGAGCGACGGCGACGGCGTGGTGGCCGTCCACATGTCCCGGCGCCTGTCCGGCACCTGGGGTGCCGCGCGGCTGGCCGCCGACGCGATGGACGGCAAGGTGCGCGTCGTCGACTCCCGGTCGGTCGGGTTGTCGGTGGGCCTCACCACCATGGCCGCGGCGCAGGCGGCGGAGAACGGGCTCGACCGCGACGCGGTCTACGAGACGGCGGTCCGAGCCGCTGCGACCGCCGAGTCGATGGTCTGCGTCCAAGCTCTCGACAACCTGCGCGCCAGCGGTCGGATCAGTGCGGCGAGCCGCATGCTCGGCTCCGCGCTGGCCATCAAGCCGATCCTGCACATGGCCGACGGCGTGCTGGCACTGCGCGAACGGCACCGCACCTCCACCAAGGCGATCGCGAAGATGCTCGACGCCGTCGTGGAACTCGCCGGAGGGGAACCGGTGACCATCGGCGTGCAGCATTGCCAGAATCCGGAACTGGCGGAGTCGGTGCTGGAACAGATCACCGAGCGCCTCGACACCGTGACCTCGACGCTGGTGGTGGATCTCGGTGCCGTGCTCGGCATCCACGTCGGCCCGGGAGCGGTCGGCGTTGCGCTGGCGTGGGGGCTGGATCCGCTGGAGTGATCGCCGTCCGACGGCGAACCCGGTGCAGAGCTACTTCGCAGTGGTGAGCGGGTAGTCGGGCAGGTCGATGCCGTCGGCTTTGGCGAACTGCGGGGCCACCAGGTTCCGCACCGGCCAATGCTTCATGGCCCAGTACGACAGTCGGCTCGACGCGATCGCTGCGCGGCTCTTGGGCGCGTACCCTGCGGGCCCGCCGGGGGGAAGCTGCTGGGCCTGGGCGAGGTACGGCGTCATGATCTGCTGGTAGCGCACCAGTGCGCGGGCCACGTCACCGTCAGCGCGCTGGATTTCGCCCGCGAGGACGTAGGCGCCGACGAGCGCGAGCGTGGTGCCCAGACCGGTCAGGGGCGTCGGGCAGTAGGCGGCATCCCCGACCAGGGCGATGCGGCCGGAGGTGAAGGCGTTCATCCGGACCTGCGCCAGGTCGGCGTATGCCCAGTCATCGGCCTGCCGCATCTGCTGCAGCAGTTGCGGTGCCACCCAGCCGACGTCGGCGAACGCGTCGTCGAACAACTGCCACTGACTTTCGCGGTCGTGGCGCGGCCGGTCGTCGCTGCCGCGGAGGGCGAGCGACGCCTTGACCGTCCCGTCGGTCCGGGACGGTCGCAGTGAGACGACCCGCCCGCCCGGGGCGTTGTGCATCAGATACCACCGGTCGAGGTCGCAGTCTACGGTCGCGGTGAACCAGGCGAAGCGAAGTCCGATCGGCTGCAGGAAGTCGGTGTCGGGACCGAATGCGCAGCGACGGACGCCGGAGCTGAGGCCGTCCGCGCCGATGACGAGGTCGAAGCGCGACGTCGCGGCCGTCTCGAACGAGACCGTGATGCCGTCGGCGTCCTCGTCGAGTCCGACGACGGTGTCGTCCCACCGGAAGCGGACGTCGGACGGGACCGCATCGACGAGCGTCTCTGCGAGGTCGCCGCGCAGAATCTCGTGCGTCGAGACGATGCCGTTGCCGTCGAAGGCCTCGACGGGGAGCGAGCCGTATCGGCGGCCGTGCGCGTCGACGCTGGCGATTCCGCGTTGGTGGAGCAGTCGCGCGTCGGTGGCCGCAGTGAGGCCGAGTCGGTCGATCACCGTCCGTCCGGCGCCGCGGAGGTCAACGGTCTGACCGCCTGGACGTAGTGCCGGTGCTCGCTCGACGATGGTGACTCGGTGGCCCTGCCGGGCGAGGAGGGTGGCGACAGCGGGCCCGGCGATCGATGCTCCGCTGACGAGTACATGCAGTGTTTTCATAGTGCGACCGTACGGCGTACAGTTCCGTATAGATACAGCGTTTTACTGGTCTTTTGATGAAAGTGCACTAGTGCAGTCGGCGGGGGAGCGGGGGCGGAGCAGGATGACGAGGGCAGAACAGATCGCAGGCGAGTACCGCAGGCGGATCGTCTCGGGCAGGCTGCGTGTGGGCGATGCCGTGCCGTCCACTCGCGCGATCATGCGCGATCACGGGGTGGCGATGGCCACCGCCAGTCGAGTGCTGGCGATCCTGCAGGACGACGGGCTGGTGGAGTCGACTCCGGGTCGCGGCAGCGTGGTGCGCGCGCCCGATGGGGCCGACCCCGCAGTGCTGACCCGCGACGGCGTCGTCGGGGTGGCCGTGCGGATCGCCGACGCGGAGTCCCTGTCGGGCGTCTCGATGCGTCGGCTCGCGGCGGCGTTGGAGATCCCGACCATGGCGGTCTACCGCTACGTGCCGAGCCGCGACGACCTCGAACTGGCGATGCTCGATCGAGTGATGGGTGAGATCGTTCTGCCGCCCGCCTCCGGGGTCTGGCGAGCCGATCTGGAAGCCGCTGCGCGAGCGCTCTGGCAGTCGATGGTGCAGCATCCGTGGTTCGCGGGCGCACTGTCGATGACCAGACCGGCGGCGATCCCGAATGCGATGGTGCTGTCGGAGGCCATGCTCGGCAGTCTCCACGCGGCGACGGGCGATCCGGTGCAGTCGTTTACCGACTATCTGTGCCTGCTGCATCTGATTCGCGGCGTCGGCCTCACCTTGGAGACCGAGCTGGCCGACCGTGCGGCCACCGGCCTCACCAACGACGAATGGATGGACACCCGGATCGGTGATCTCCGCCGGGTGGCCCCCGGCGAGCGGTTTCCCACCATGAAGAAGATCATCGACACCGGCTATCCGTACGATCCCGACGTGCTGTTCGAATCCGGGCTGCGGCGCTTCCTTGACGGCGTTGCGGCGTCGGCCGGCGGGTGAAGCGACCGTCCGATGCTGTGGAATTTCGGGGGTTCGTCCACAGAATCGGCGGTTGACGTCGTCGCCTCTGTCGACGGCGTTGGCATCGGCCTACTGTCCGGGACATGGGGAGGAAGAAGCGGGTGGGCCGTGACCGCGAAACCGGGCCCGATCCATTGGCCAGGCTGGCCGCGCCGACCGCCGAGCAGGCTCCGTGGGGTGTCACCGGCATGCCGAGCTGGCTCGACACGCCGCGGGGACGGCAGGCGTGGTCGGCGGACGACGAGTTCGACTGTCTCGACGCGGACGCCGACCGGCAGGCTGGCGACCGCGTCGATGCCGCGGACGATCCCGATGACGGATGGGAGGAGCGCGACGATCCCGCAGCGGCGGAGGTCGACCGGACGCCGGGTCTGGAGTCCCTCGGTGACGGTGACGAGTGGGAGGACGACTGGGATCCGCCGCGTCGTCGGCTGACGATGCTGCCGCCCGCCGCGATCGGCTTGATCGTGGTGGGGCTCATCGCGGCGGGGATCGCCGGGTACTCGCTGCTGAAGCAGAATGAGCCGGTGGCGCCCCTGGTGGCGTTCGACTCCAGCGCGTCGTCGTCGGTCGCGGCGAAGCCGGGGCAGGCGCCGGAGCCGAGTGCGGCGCCGACGCCGTCCGCAGACGGGCAGATCGTGGTGAGCGTCGTCGGACTGGTGAAGCGGCCGGGGCTGGTCCGGATCCCGAACAGCGCGCGGGTGGCCGATGCGATCGATCGGGCGGGCGGGGCGCGACCGGGCGCCGACCTGATCAGTCTCAACATGGCGCAGTTGCTCCGCGACGGCGATCAGATACTCGTCGGCAAGGGCGGCGCGGGCACGGTGAAGAGCGCGGTGGTCGCTGCGGCGGGCAGCGCGCCCGCACCGGGGCCCGGACCTGAATCGAGCGGACCCGCGGCGCCGCCTGCGGGTGGCACCACGCCCGCGCCGGGAACCGGTCTGGTGAACCTCAACTCCGCGACTGCCGAGCAACTCGAGGCGCTCCCCGGGGTCGGTCCGGTGACGGCTGCGGCGATCATCGCCTGGCGGGAGGCCAACGGGCAGTTCACTGCCGTGGAGCAGCTCGCGGAGGTCGATGGGATCGGGCCGGCGCGGCTGGCGAAGCTCACCCCGCTGGTGACGGTGGGGTGAAGACCTCCGACCTCCGGCTGGCGTCGCCTGCCGCGGGATGTTGGGCGGCAGCGGCGGTCGCCCTGGCGGTGCCGATCGGCGTCACCACCGCTGTCGGCGGCACCCTCGCCGTGGCCGGTGCGGTTGCGGCGGCCCTCAGTCGGCGGACGGGGGAGCGCGGGCGAGCGGTGGCGATCAGCATTGCCGGTGCCTGCGGGGTCGCAGCGGCGTCGACCCTGGTGGTGCTGCTGCGGATTCTGGCGGTGGAGCAGGCGCCGATCGTGCACGTGGAAGGCAAACCGATCGTCGAAGTCCAGGTGGCGGGCGATCCGTCGTACGCGTTGCCGGGACAGATGGTTCTGCCGGTGACGGTTCGCAAGGTGCGCGCCGGGTCGCAGCGGCCGGTGGCGGCGAGTCTGATCGCGCGGGCCGAGATGACGGACCCGCTGCCGGGGGAGCGGTACCGCGTTCGCGTGCGGGTCCGACCGCCGCGGGACGGCGTCGCCGATCGGCTGTCGGCGGCGCGGCTCAGTGCAGTCGGGGAGATGGAACGGGTGGGGGAGGCGCCGTGGTGGCAGACGACCGCCGGTCGGGTCCGCGAACGGCTCCGCGAGGTGGCGGGCCGAGCCCTGCCCGAACGCTCGGCCGGACTGCTGCCGGGCCTGGTGCTCGGCGATGTGAGCGGACTCGACCAACGCACCGCCGACAACTTTCGGGCGGCCGGACTCACGCACCTGCTGGCGGTCTCCGGAAGCAACTTCTCGCTCGTGTGCGGCACGGTGATCCTCGGGATCCGGATGACCGGGGCATCGGCGCGGACCATTGTCCTGGTCGGAGGGGTGGTGATCGTCGGCTTCGTGATCCTGGTCCGGCCGTCCGACAGCGTGCTCCGGGCGGCGGTCATGGGATCGGTCGGGCTGTTGGCCGGTCTGGGGTCGCGGCGCGCGCAGGCGCTGCCGGCATTGGGGACGGCGGTGATCGTGGTGATTCTGATCTGGCCGCAGATGGCGGTGGCGCCGGGGTTCGCGCTCTCGGTGGTTGCGACGTTGGGGCTGGTGCTGTGGTCGGTCCCGATTCGACGGGCCCTGATGCGTCGCGGTGTACCGGAGGCGCCCGCGATGCTCCTGTCGATGACGCTGGCGGCGCAGATCCTGACCACACCGCTCCTCATCATCATGACCGACACGGTCAACTTGTTCGCGGTCCCGGCCAATCTGCTCGCGATCCCGGTGGTCGGGATGGC
>NZ_JAAYXO010000127.1 GCF_012515855.1 Gordonia sp. (in: high G+C Gram-positive bacteria) | reverse complement strand
GCCCGTCAGCAACCCGAGGGCTTCCTGCGACAGGCCCCTGCGCTTGCGGAGCCACCGCAGACGTTGCGCGAACGACAGGCCGAAGCTCACCCACACGAGGTCGCTCTCGGTCTTGTTCGCCACGGAACTCACCGTGTCCGACGCACAACGTATTGTCTGCACACCCCGTTGTGCACCAGGAGAGATCTGTGACACCGCCCGACTTCACCGACCTGACCAGCGGCATCGTGCTCCACGGCGTCCGATCCGACGCCGTGACCATCCTGGCCGTCACCCGCCACGGATCCGACGTCGCGACCGTCGTGTTCCGCGAGGCATCGGGCGTCACCGGCGAGCAACTGATCTACCGCGACGACCTCGCGGGGCTGACGATCGTGCCGACCACCGCGCGGTGGTCGTTCACCGGCGACGGCGCCGACTTCCGCCTGGCCGCGGAGGCGCTACGCATCCGGATGGCGGGCCTGCACGACCCGATGCTCGCCGTGTCGTCGAGCGCGGTCCAGCCGCTCCCCCACCAGATCCGCGCGGTCTACGGGGAACTGTTGCCGCGCATGCCTCTGCGCTTCCTGCTCGCGGACGACCCCGGTGCCGGCAAGACCATCATGGCCGGTCTCTACGCGAAGGAACTGATCCTGCGCGGCGACCTCACCCGGATGCTCGTGATCGCACCCGGTGGTCTCGTCGAACAGTGGCAGGACGAGCTCGCCGACAAGTTCGGCATCGCCACCACCCTGCTCACCCGCGACCTCGTGTCCGCCGCACCCGACGGCAACCCCTTCACGGGCAATCCGATGCTCGTCGCCCGCATGGATCAACTCGCCCGCGACGAGGATCTGCTCGGGCACCTGGCAGCGAGCCGGTGGGACCTGGTGATCGTCGACGAAGCGCACCGCATGTCCGCGAACTGGTGGGGCGGCGAACTGCGCGTGACCAAGCGGTACGCCCTCGGGAAGATGCTCGACGGGATCACACGGCACCTGCTGTTGATGACCGCTACACCGCATTCGGGCAGCGAGGAGAACTACCAGGCCTTCCTGGCGTTGCTCGACCCCGACCGCTTCGAAGGCCGCTACCGTCCCGGCGCGCACTCCACCGACACCGGCGGGTTGATGCGGCGCATGGTCAAGGAGGAACTCCTCACCTTCGACGGCAAACCACTGTTTCCCGAACGGGTCGCCGAAACCGTGCCCTATCGGCTCTCCGGCGCCGAACAGGAGTTGTACGAGGCGGTCACCCGCTACGTCCGGGAGGAGATGAACCGGGCCGACGCACTGCCCGACAGCCCGCGCACCCGCACCGTCGGATTCGCGCTCACCGTCCTGCAGCGGCGCCTCGCGTCGAGCACCCACGCCATCCTGCGCTCGCTCGTCCGTCGTCGCGCACGACTCACGACGCGACGCGCCGAACTGCTCGCGCCCCGGAGTGCGCCGACGTCGGGCGAAGAAGACTGGTCGAAACTGTCGGACCCGGACGAACTGAACGCCGCCGAACTCGAGGATCTCGAGGAGGACGTGGTCGACGCGGCGACCGCGGCGCGGTCCGCCGCCGAACTCGACGCCGAGATCACCGCGCTCGGCGAACTCGTCGACCTCGCCACCGCCGTCCGCGACGCCGGTGAGGACCGCAAATGGGTCGAACTGCGGTCACTGCTGCTCGACCGTCGCCTCCTACGCGACGACGACGGCAATCCCCGCAAACTCATCGTCTTCACCGAACACCGCGACACCCTCGACTACCTGCACGAGCGCATCAGTTCGGTGCTGGGCCGCGACGATGCCGTCCTGACCATCCACGGCGGGACACGCCGCGAGGATCGTCGGCGGGTACGAGAGGAGTTCACCCACGACCCGCGTCGCCTCGTCCTCCTCGCCACCGACGCCGCCGGTGAGGGCCTCAACCTCCAGGCCGCCCACTTGATGATCAACTACGATCTGCCGTGGAATCCGAATCGGCTCGAGCAGCGCTTCGGCCGCATCCACCGCATCGGGCAACGGCACGTGTGCCGACTGTGGAACCTCGTCGCCGACGACACCCGCGAAGGTCAGGTGTTCACGCGGCTGCTCGAGAAGATGGAACAGCAACGCCGCGCCTACGGCGGCCGGCTGTTCGATGTCCTCGGCGAAGCCTTCACCGACCGGCCCCTGCGCGAGTTGCTCCTCGACGCGATCCGCTACGGCGACGACCCGGCCGTCCGCGACCGCCTCGACCGGGTACTCGACGAGGAAGTCTCCCACGGCCTGTCGGATCTTCTCGAGGAGCGTGCTCTGGCGCGTGAGGCACTCGATCCGCACGAGGTGCAGCGGCTCCGCAGGCAGATGGACGAAGCCCGGGCACGCCGGCTGCAGCCGCACTACATCGAGCTGTTCTTCCGCGAAGCGTTCACCCGGCTCGGTGGGCGACTCACCCCGCGTGAACGGGGCAGGTTCGAGATCAGCCATGTTCCGGCAGTACTGCGGGACCATCAGCCGATCGGCGCGTGGCGTCCGCTGGCCGGGCGGTACGAGCGGGTGACCTTCGAACCCGAACTCGTCGACGGCACCGTGCGCGCGGCACTGCTGGCGCCGGGTCATCCGTTGCTCGACACCGTCCTCGATCTGGCCCTCGAGCGGCACGGAGATGTGCTGCGCAGCGGCGCGGTGCTGATCGACCGCAACGATCCCGGGACCGCGGCCCGCCTCGTCGTCGCCCTGACCAGCGAGATCGTCGACGGCACCGGAACCATGGTGAGCAAACGGTTCTCGTTCGTCACGCTCGGTGCCGACGGTGCGGTCGCCGATGCGGGACCGGCCCCCTACCTGGATGCCGAACCGCTGACCGGTCACCGGGATGTGGTCGCCGCGGTACTCGACGAACCGTGGCTGGCGCAGGGCGTCGAGGAGATTGCCTCCCGGTGGGCGATCGTCCACGACCAGCCTCAGCACCTCGAACAGGTGCGGGCGCGGCTGGTGCCGCAGATCGACAAGGCGCGCAGTGCCGTGCGGTCGCGGCTCATCCAGCAGATCAACCACCTCGACGGTGAGGCCGCTCGGCTGCGCGACGAGCAGGCCGCAGGCAAGGCCGCGAAGGTGCGGGTGTCGCCGGAACGGCTCCGCTCCCACGCCCGCGAACTCGAAGCTCGCCTCGAGGCGAGGGTCGCGCGCCTCGACGCCGAGTCGCGGTTGTCGGCGAAACCACCCCGCACCGTCGGGGCCGCGCTGATCCTCCCGGCCGGGCTGGTCGCCGCCACGGTTCCGGAGGCGGTGGCGGCGCACGCGGTCGACACCGAAGGCGTCGAACGGCGTGCGGTGGACGCGGTGCTGGCGGCGGAACGGAGGCTGGGCCGCGAGCCGGAGGAAATGCCGCACAACAACAAGGGATTCGACATCCGTTCGCATTCCGGGGAGACACCCACCGTGTTCGTGGAGGTCAAGGGCCGCCTCGCCGGGGCCGAGGACTTCTTCGTCACCTACAACGAGGTGCTGTACGGGAAGAACGCCGGGGCGCAGCACCGCCTCGCGTTGGTCGAGGTGCATCCCGAGGGCGCGCACCTCGACCGGGTCCGGTACATCGTCGACGCGTTCGCGAACATCGAAATGGGATCGTTCGCGGCCACCGGGGTGCGCGGCGACTGGGCGCGCGAATGGGCGCGGGGCGTCGAACCGATCTGACGGCGCGCTACAGGCCGAGGGCTTCCCGCAGGCGTCGCGCGCTCATCGTCCCCGGTCGTTCGTCGTCGGGCATGCTGCCGAGGAGGTTGAGCAGATCGTCGCGGCGGGTCGGATCTGCCGCGGCCTGTCGCGGGGTCAGGCCGTCGAGTGCCGGGATCTGTTCGTCGAGCCACTGCTGCTCGTACGCCCGGATCTTCTCGTCGAGAAGTGCCGCGATCTCCGGGTCGTCGAGGTCGGGTTGCGGCGCCGGCCCGGACATTGCGCCCGCACGCCTCTCCGCGATCATCTGGGCGGCCGGGACCCTCCCCTCGCGCACCAGCGTGGCGCCCGGTGCGGCGCCGAGCACCAGGTGAACCATGTCCTCGTAATCGAATTCACTCATCGCATCGACTTTGATCGTCCACGGATCGCGCGAGGTGTCGAGTACGACGACACCGAGCACGCGGTCGCCCTCGGTCCACGTCCACTCGTCGTCGTGCGCCGCACCGAAGCGGCGGCTGAGTTTGCGTCGGAGCGTCGACGACGGTGCGACCGTCCATGCCGACGAACAGAAGACCATCGGTTCTCCGGAAGCCGTCACGAACTGCGGTGGCCCGAACCGGGCGCTGAGGAATGCCACGAGCTGTTCTGGGGTCGCCTCGTCGTCGTCGAGGAGGTCGAGGAGGGGTTCGCGCTGCGGCAGCGAGACGGGTTCGGCGCCGCCGAAGATGTTCCAGACTCCCTCACCGACGGGCACCACCCGTGCGCAGTAGAACTCTCCTGCCCGCACCTGCCGGGTCGCCGCGCGTTCGGTGACGTCGATGCGGTCGCCGGTGCGCACGGCGCGCATGGTCATGCCCGCACCGGGGCGGACGTCCTCGACCTCGAACAGGGAACGCTCGATCAGCAGCCACTGCTGGGCCAGGAGTTGTTCGTCCGCGGGCAGGAGCGGGCCGCGGACGGCGATGAACTCGGCGAACGCGCCGCAGTCGAACAGCACGACGTCCCAGACGAAGTCGTCGAGTCCGTCCTGAAGGTCGCTGTCGCCGGCGAGCCTCGGTGCGATCCGGATGCTCGCGAGTTCGACCAGGTGATCACGATGATGCTGCGACTGCTCGAGGTATTGCCCCGCCTTCTCGTACAACCAGCGGGCGCGCTCGACGAGCGAGTACTCACGGTCGTCGCGGTATCGGAGCAGCACGTCGAACATCGGGTGTTCGCGCCCTCCGGGAATCCGGTCGTAGAGCGCGAGCCCGCGGAGCGCATCGCCGCGGTCGGAGGCGTACTGGGCCAGTCGCAGCAGCGCCGGGACGAACTCGCCGTCGGCGGTACACGAGCGTTCGAAGTGGCCTTCGGCATCGTCGATACGGCCCACTGCTTCGGCGGCGAGACCGATGATCCACCGCATCGCCGCGGTGATCTGCGCGGGGCCGTGTTCGAGCAGCCACCGGGCGGCCTCGGCGATCGACTCGGGTTCGGTGCCGAAAATCTCGAACACCGCATTCGCGACGCCGGTCGCAACAGCGGGGTCGGCGAGGTCGGCGAACAGGTCGGGTCCGAACAGATTCCAGGTGTCGACCGACCTGCGGGTGGCATCGGCATCACCGGCACGGGAGCTGACGAGGGTGATGAACGCCGTCACCGCCGGGAGCGCATCGGCGCGCACCCCCAGGCTCGTCGCTAGCCGCTGGTCATCGCCCGCTCCCCATTGCGTCATGCCCGCGACGGTACCTGCGCAGGCCGACAGCGACCCCGACTATGCTCCGCACAACACGTTGTTCAACGTGTGTTCCGTCATGCCCACGATCGAGAAGCGAGCACCACCCCATGCCCGACGATGCACAACACGTTGTTCAGAAGCGAAAGCTGATCGAGGTGGCACTACCCCTCGAGAAGATCAACGCGGAGTCGGCTCGGGAGAAGTCCATCCGGCACGGGCATCCGTCGACGCTGCATCTGTGGTGGGCCCGGCGCCCACTCGCAGCTGCCCGCGCGGTGCTGTTCGCCCAGTTGGTGGACGATCCGTCCTCTCATCCCGATCGGTTCCCGACCGAGGACGCCGTCGCTGCCGAGCGCAAGCGCCTGCATGATCTGATCGAGCGGTTGGTCGTGTGGGAGAACTCGAACAACGAGGAGTTGCTCCGCCGCGCGCACGAGGAGATCCTCGCCTCGACCGACGGCAACCCGCCACCCATCCTCGATCCGTTCGCCGGCGGCGGAACAATTCCGCTCGAGGCCCAACGTCTGGGTTTGGAAGCGCACGCGTCCGATCTGAATCCGGTGGCCGTGCTGATCAACAAGGCGTTGATCGAGATCCCCCCGAAGTTCGCGGGGCAGCCCCCGGTGTTCCCCGGCGCTGCGGAGTCGCAGATCAACAGCTGGCCGCGCGCCACCGGCCTCGCCGAGGATGTCCGCCGCTACGGGCAGTGGATGCGCGACGAAGCCGAGAAGCGCATCGGGCATCTGTATCCGAAGGCGAAGCTGTCGGACGGTTCCGAGGCGACCGTCATCGCATGGATCTGGGCGCGGACAGTCACCTGCCCCAACCCGGCCTGCGGCATCGCCATGCCCCTCGTCCGCTCGAGGTGGCTCGGCAAGAAGAAGGGCAAAGAAGCGTACGTCGTTCCGTCCGTCGAGGACGGGAAGGTGGTCTTCCGCATCGGTCACGACGTGAAACACGCACCGACCAAGGAGAACGACGGGACGGTCGGGCGGACCGGGGCGACGTGCATCGGGTGCGGTGCCACCATGAGCCTGGACTATCTTCGCACCGAGGGTCGGGCTGGACGTCTCAGCTGCCAACTGATGGCGACGGTCGCCGAGGGAAAACGAACACGGATCTACCTGGAACCTGATCCGGAGCACGAACGCGCCGCTCTTGTTTCCCGGCCCGCTGACGTTCCCGACGGCGAGATCGCCACGAACCCGCGATGGTTCTCCACCCCGGCGTTCGGGATGACAGACTTTGCCGATCTCTTCACGCCACGCCAGCTCACCGCCCTCACCACCTTCAGCGACCTCGTGAGCGATGCTCGCGAGCACGTCCTCGCCGATGCCCTCGCGGCCGGAATGGAGGAGGGTGAGCGCCTCGAAGCCGGAGGAACCGGAGCCGCTGCGTACGCGGACGCCGTCGCGACGTACCTTGGACTTGTTGTCAGTAAGTGCACCAACCTGTCGTCTTCGATTACCAGTTGGATGAGTGATCGCGGAGCTTTCCGCGAGGTGTTCGCCCGTCAAGCCATTCCGATGGCATGGGATTTTGCAGAATCGTTCCTACTCGGCGAATCTGGAGGCTCGTGGCTCACAACTCTTGACAAGGCAGCACAGGTAGCCAATGCCTTACCGATCAACGAGGGCGTAGCCCGACAACAAAACGCGGCTTCCGAAATCGCTGGGAACACCGTCATCTCGACGGATCCGCCGTACTACGACAACATAGGATATTCAGACCTGTCCGACTTCTTCTACGTTTGGCTACGCCGCTCACTCCGGTCAATCCATCCAGAGTTGATGGGTTCTATGCTCGTGCCGAAGAGCGACGAACTTGTAGCGAATCCCTACCGGCACGGCGGAAAGGAAGGCGCACACAGATTCTTCGAGGAAGGATTTCGAGGGCTATTCACCCGTATGCGCAGTTCGGCCCGATCTGATATCCCAATCACGGTGTACTACGCCGTCAAACAAGCCGAATCAACGAGCGAAGGAGAAGCCTCGACGGGATGGGAAACCATCCTTGAAGGTATTATTCGGGCCGGGTGGGTGGTCACCGCGACATGGCCGATGCGAACTGAAGGTAGCGGCAGGCTACTCGCGCGTGGCACCAATGCCCTTGCCTCCTCGATCGTCCTCACCCTGCGCCCGCGCCCGGATGACGCACCCACCGTCGACCGCCGGAGCTTCGTCGCCGCGCTCAAAGCAGAACTCCCCGAGAAGCTGAAGGAGTTGCAGCAGGGCGCGATCGCCCCGGTCGATCTGCCGCAGGCCGCGATCGGGCCCGGCATGGCCGTGTTCTCCCGCTTCTCCGGCGTCCTCAACGACGACGGATCGAAGATGACCGTCCGCGCCGCGCTCGCCCGCATCAACGAGATCCTCGACGAGGTCCTCGCCGAACAGGAAGGCGACTTCGACGCCGACACCCGGTTCGCGATCGCGTGGTTCCGCCAGAACGGTTTCGAGTCGGCAGCTTTCGGTGACGCCGACAATCTCGCTCGCGCCCGCAACACGTCGGTCGAACGGCTCGACCGCTCGGGCATCCTGACGAGCCGCGCCGGGAAGGTCACCTTGCTCTCCCCGACGGCGCTCGACGAGGTGTACGCCGAGAAGCCGTACGATCCGTCCGCCGACTCGCAGATCAGCGAGTGGGAAGTCGTCATGCATCTGACCCGGCTGCTCACCACGCTGGGCGTACCGGGTGCGGGCGCGATGCTGGCGCAGGTGCCGTCGTCGATCGACCGGGATCTGTGCAAGGAACTGGCGTTCCTGCTCTTCGCCATCGCCGAGGACCGTAGGCAGACCAAGATCGCCGTCGACTTCAACTCGCTCGGCACCGCGTGGAACGACATCGTCCGCGAGTCACGAAACTCGGCCACGCAGCTGTCGTTCGACAACTGACCAGCAGAAAAGGCAGGAGCCCCAGGTCGCATACGAGGTAGAGGCGGCCTGGGGCATTCACCGTCGACGGTACCCGAAGGCAGCGGTCCCCCGGTCGAGCGCCCATCGTCGCGACTCCGTAATGTGCTCTGCACAATTTGTTGTGCAAAAAGTCGGGAGTTGAGGGGAACATCGTGGCGCTGTCCAACCGCGACCGGATCGGCCGGACATTCGAGCTTCTCGGGCCCGCTCTCGACCAGTTCCACACCTACGTCCTCGGGAAGCACCTGCAGCCCGGCCAGGACTGGACCGCCCTGCTCGAGGCCCGCGATACGGCGCGCGGCAGCACCGGGAAGTCGTATTCGGGTACCGATCCGCAGGACGGACTGCGGATGATCACCGAACAGATCCCCAACCAGATCAAGAAGGGGTGGTATCCGTTCACCGACCACCTCTCGCGCACCGAGCAGTCCTGGGCCACCGAACTACGCGACGTCCGCAACAAGTGGGCACACAACAGTTCCTTCACCGCCGACGACGCCTACCGGGCTCTCGACACCGCCGAACGGTTCCTACGAGCCATCGGCGCACCCGACCAGGCCGACGAAGTGCGGCGGTCCCGCGTCGACCTGATGCGCATCAGCTCCGAACGCGAAGACCGCAAGGTCGTCAAGGCACCGGGCGTCGCGGAGATCGGCGCGGCCGGGCTCGAGCCGTGGCGCCTGGTACTGCGTCCCCACCGCGACGTGCAGAGCGGCAACTTCCACGCCGCAGAATTCGCCGCCGACCTCGCGATGGTCTCACGCGGCGAAGGCGACGCCGAGTACACCGACCCCGTCGAGTTCTTCCAGCGCACCTACCTCACCCAGGGGCTCCGCGACATCCTCGGCCGCGCGGTACGCAGACTGTCCGGCGATGTGAACGCCGCACCGGTCATCAACCTGCAGACCAACTTCGGTGGCGGCAAGACACACTCGATGCTGGCCGTCTACCACATCGCGTCGGGCAGGCCCCTCGCCGACTACCCGCAGGACGTGCAGGATCTCCTGGGCGGCACCGAGCTTCCCACCGCACGGCGGGTCGCGCTCGTCGGCACCCAGATCAAAGCCGGCGCCGTCAAGACGATGCCCGACGGCACACGCATCAACACCATCGGCGGACTGCTCGCCTGGCATCTCGGTGGGGCCGAGGGCTACGCGATGATCCGCGAATCGGACGAGAACCGACTCAACCCGGGCGGCGAGGCCCTGCGCGAACTGTTCGAGCGGTTCGGGCCGGCAGTGGTACTCATCGACGAATGGGTGGCGTACGCGCGTCTGCTGCACGGACACGACGAGCTTCCTGATGGCACGTTCGACGCACAATTCACCTTCGCACAGGCACTCACCGAGGCCGCCAAAGCCGTTCCCGGCACCCTCATCCTCATCTCCATCCCGGCGTCCGCGGAGATGAAGGACGGCGAATACGTCGGCGACGAAGAAGAAGTGGGCGGCGAGAACGGCCGCGAAGCCCTGCGCATGCTCCGCAGCGCGATCGGACGTGTCGCCGACCAGTGGCGCGCCGCCGACGCCGAGGAAAGCTTCCACATCGTGCGCCGTCGCCTGTTCGAAACACCCGACGGGCAAGCCCTCGCCAAGATCAACGCGACCGCCGATGCGATGGTCGCCTACTACCGCGACCACAGCACCGAGTTTCCGCGTGAGGTCCGGGAGAACACCTACAAGGACCGCATCAAGCAGTGCTACCCGATCCACCCGGAACTGTTCGACCGGCTCTACGAGGACTGGTCGACACTCGACCGCTTCCAACGCACCCGCGGCGTGCTGCGCCTCATGAACACCATCGTCGGGCAGTTGTGGCGCGGCAACGACGCCGCACCGCTGATCATGCCCGGATCGGTCCCCCTCGACGAGGACAAGGTGATCACCGAACTCACCCAGTACCTCGACGACCGGTGGAAAGCCCTCATCGACACCGACGTCGCCGGCACACGGTCGGCACCCGCCGAAGTGGACAAGAACAACGCCCTTCTCGGACAACGCTTCACCACCCAACGCCTGGCCTGCGCCGTCTTCATGGGTTCCGTTCCCACCCTCAAGACCGCCCACAAGGGCATCGAGAAGCAACGCGTGTTCCTCGGGGCGGCCCTGCCCGGCGACATCCCCGGCAACTTCCACTCGGCGCTCAACCACCTCGCCGACACCGCCACCTACTTCTACAATTCCGGCTCCACCTACTGGTACGACACGCAAGCCAACACCACCCGCACCGCACGCGACTACGCCGAACAACTCCACAAGGAAGACGTCTGGGCCGAAGTCGTACGCCGGTTGCAGACCCACCGTCGTACCGCACCCGACGGATTCACCGCCGTCCATGTCGCCCCGGAATCATCCGCCGACGTTCCCGACGAACAGGAAGTGCGGCTCGTGATCGTGCCGCCGTCGCACACCCACAGCAAGGGCGGCCCCGACGCCGTCGACTGGGCCAGGGACGTCACCGAACACCGCGGTAGTGCCGCACGCACCCACCGCAACATGGTGGTGTTCCTCGCCGCCGATGCCGCGCGCTGGCGTGAACTCGAAGCCGCCGTGCGGGACTTCCTCGCGTGGTCGTACGTCCGCGACAACGCCGACAAGGACCTCGACCTCACCGCGTCGCAGCGGGAGCAGGCCGTCGACCGTGTCGCCACCCACGACCGCACCGTGCACGACCGCCTCCTCGAGACCTACCAGTGGGTGCTCGCGCCCATTCAGCCCGACGCGACGCGCCCCCTGCTGATCGAGACGAAGAAGACGACCGCCGGCGACAACCTGTCCGACCGCGCAGCCACATGCCTGCGGAACGAGGGCTGGCTGACCACGCAACGTGGCGCGGCCCTGATCCGTCACGACCTGAACGGCACGCTGAAGGCCGCGTGGGATCGCGACGGACACATCGACTTCGGCACGCTCTTCGCGCTGTACACCACCTACCCGTATCTGGCGCGGCTGCGTGACCGGCAAGTCCTCGAAGACGGCGTGCTGTCGGTGTACGACGAGATGCACTGGCAACCCACCGGATTTGCATTCGCCGACAGCTGGGACGGTGAAAAGTACATCGGGCTCGTCCTCCCCTCGGACACGGCAACACCGCCGCAGGTCACCGATTCGCTGCTGCTGGTCCAACCCGATCGTGCAGAAGCACAACGCGAACGCGAAGCCGACGAGTACGGCGGAGGTGCCACCGGTGGGTCCGATGGGTCCGATGGGTCGGGTAGGTCAGGCGGAGAGGTTTCTCCGGGTGACGACGGATCCAGCACGGGATCGAATGGCGGAACATCCGGAGGCACGGGCACGGGCACGGGCACGGGCAGCGGAACCGGCGGTACCCCACACAAACCGGTGAAGCGTCGGTTCTTCGGAAGCACCACCCTCGATCCGAGCTTCTACGGCCGCGACTTCAACCGGATCACCGACGAGATCGTCCAGCACCTTGCGGCCGTCGACGGTGTGGAACTCGAGGTGCGCATCGAGATCTCCGCCCGCGCCCAGGACGGTTTCGACGATGCGAAAGTCCGGACGGTGAGCGAGAACGCCACGACACTCAAGTTCGAGCAGTCCGGCTTCGAGGAGTACTGACGTCCCGACAGTCCGTGGGTGGACACCTACGTCGCCGGGCGCGCGACCGTCGTGACCATATGGGCCAGGTCGTACCCCGCCGGCGTCGGCGTCCGGTGTGTCTCCACCCACCCGAACCTCACCGTGTGACCGATGAGCAGAACCTGTCGGTGGGCGATGCCATACTCCCGGGCATGCACTCGGAGGGTGGGGTCCTGGAGCAGATCGCGTCACTGCGCGACGCCGTCGCCGCGCTGTCCGCCGCCGACCTCACCGCACTCTCCGACACCGCTGTCCTCGACGCGCTGCGCGACCTCGAAGCCACACGCCGCATGCTCGCCGGCGTCGACCACACGCTCGTCGTGCAACTCACCGAGCGGAAACTGCACACCCAGCACGGGGTTCGCTCACCGCAACGGCTCCTCGTCGACATCCTGCGGGTCTCGCGCCGTGACGCAGCCGAACGCGTGCAGGCCGCACGGCTGCTCGGCCACTGGCACCGACCGGACGGATCCACCGCGCCACCGAAACACCCCGCCACCGCCGCTGCTGTCGCGGACGGTGAAGCGAGCGCAGAGCATGCGCGCGTGGTGAGCAAAATTCTGCACAAGCTGCCCGAATCCGTGTCCGACGAGAAACGCACCGAGGCCGAACAGACGCTCGCCGAACTGGCACGCACCGCCACCCCGGAAGACATCCTCAACGCCGGGCACCACCTTCTCGCGCACCTCGACCCGGACGGATCGCTCACCGACGAACGCGACCGGCGACGGCGCCGCTCCGTGTACCTGCGCGGCCAAGGAGCCGACCTCATGTCGCGATTCAGCGGCGAACTGGACCCGACGGCACGGGCGATGTTCGACGTCATCCTCGCGAAATGGGCTCGGCCCGGCATGAACAACCCCGCCGACCCCGACTCCCCGACCGGAGACTGCGACGCACCGTCCGTGAACCGTGACGCGCTGGTCGCGGCGGCCGCGCGCGATACCCGCACCGCCGCGCAACGCAATCACGACGCGTTCGCCGCGATGTGCCGGTTCGTCGTCGAAACCGGCGTTCTCGGTCGACACCGCGGTCTGCCCGCCACAGTGATCATCACGATGAGCCTCGACCAACTGGAGAAAGCCGCCGGTGTCGCCACCACCGCCACCGGAGGCACCCTGCCCATCAAAGACGCGCTGGCGCTCGCCGAACACGCCCACCCCGTGCTCGCCCTGTTCGACCACACCGGGAAGCCCCTCCATCTGGGTCGAGGCAAGCGACTCGCCAACGTCGACCAGCGGTTCGCACTGATCGCCTGGCAGCGAGGATGCACCCGGCCCGGATGCTCGACCCCCGCCGCGCACTGCGCCGTGCACCACCAGACCGAATGGGAACGCGGCGGCGGCACCGACATCGAGAACCTGTCCCTGGCGTGCGACGCGTGCCATGCGCTGGTGACCAACACCGACGCGGGCTGGACCACCGCGCCGTCACCGCGCACCGGCCGGCCCACGTGGACAGCCCCCGTGCGTATCGACCCGGAG
>NZ_JAAYXO010000126.1 GCF_012515855.1 Gordonia sp. (in: high G+C Gram-positive bacteria) | reverse complement strand
GCGTGAAAGTGATCGATCTGCGCCCTGTGAGGGCGCTGATCGACCACTATTCCTTAGCCACGGTGTGCTGTGTCTCGACGACTCGGCGTGTTCACTCGCCGATGCGGCGTCAGTCGACGACGCGGACGGCGCCCTTGTCGGCCGAGGTGGCGAGCTTGGCGTACGCGCGCAGCGCGGTGGTGACGGTGCGCTCGCGGTCGCGCGGCCGCCAGGGGTTCTCCGAGGCCTCCATCTTGGCGCGGCGCTCGGCCATCGTCTCGTCGTCGACGAGCACCTTCAGCGTGCGGGACTTGACGTCGATGAGCACCTGATCGCCGTTCTCCACCAGGCCGATGTCGCCACCGGCGGCGGCCTCGGGGGAGGCATGGCCGATCACCAGGCCCGACGACCCGCCCGAGAAACGGCCGTCGGTCACCAGGCCGCAGTGCTTGCCCATGCCGGTGCCCTTCATGAAGGCGGTCGGGTGCAGCATCTCCTGCATGCCCGGACCACCCGCGGGGCCCTCGTAACGGATCACCAGCACCTCGCCCTTCTGCAGTTCCTTCGACAGGATGGCGTGGACGGCGTCTTCCTGGCTCTCCACCACGCGGGCCGGGCCCTGGAAGTGCCACAGCGACTCGTCGACGCCCGCGGTCTTCAGGATGGCGCCGTTGGGTGCGAGGTTGCCGCGCAGCACGCACAGCCCGCCTTCGACGGTGTACGCGTGCTCCTTGTCTCGGATGCAGCCGTCGGCGGCGTCGGTGTCGAGCGACTCCCACCGATTCGACGTCGAGAACGGCTCCGTGGTGCGGACGCCGCCGGGCGCCGCGTGGAACAGTTCGATGGCCGCGTCGGTCGCGGTCCCGCTGCGGATGTCCCAATCGGCCAGGTAGCCGTCGAGCGACTGAGCGTGGACCGGGTGGACGTTGCGGTTCAGCAGCCCCGCGCGGTTGAGCTCACCGAGGATCGCCGGGATGCCGCCGGCGCGGTGCACGTGCTCCATGTAGTACTTCGGCGAATTCGGTGCGACCTTCGCCAGGCACGGGACGTTCCGCGAGATGCGGTCGATGTCGTGCAAGTCGAACTCGATCTCGCCTTCCTGAGCCGCAGCCAGGATGTGCAGAACGGTGTTGGTGGAGCCGCCCATCGCGACGTCGAGCGCCATCGCGTTCTCGAACGCCTCGCGGGTCGCGACATTGCGGGGCAGGACCGACTCGTCGTCGTTCTCGTAGTACTTCTTGGCGATCTCGACGATCAGTTCGCCGGCCTTGGTGAACAGATCGCGGCGCGCGGTCTGGGTGGCCAGCGTGGAGCCGTTGCCGGGCAGCGAGAGGCCGAGAGCCTCGGTGAGGCAGTTCATCGAGTTCGCGGTGAACATACCCGAGCACGAGCCGCACGTCGGGCACGCCGACCGCTCCACCTCGAGCAGTTCCTGGTCGTTGACGTTGCTGTCGGCCGAGGCGGAGATCGCGTCGATCAGGTCGGTGCCGGGACGCACGACGCCGTTGATCACGACGGAGTTGCCCGCCTCCATCGGGCCGCCCGAGACGAAGACGGTCGGGATGTTGAGGCGCATCGCGGCATTGAGCATGCCGGGGGTGATCTTGTCGCAATTCGAGATGCAGACCAGGGCGTCGGCGGTGTGCGCGTTCACCATGTACTCGACCGAGTCGGCGATGATCTCGCGGCTCGGCAGCGAGTAGAGCATGCCGCCGTGACCCATCGCGATGCCGTCGTCGACGGCGATCGTGTGGAACTCCTTGGCTACGCCGCCTGCGCCGCGGATGGCGTCGGCGACGATCTCGCCGACGTCCTTGAGGTGCACGTGACCCGGGACGAACTGCGTGTAAGAGTTCGCGATCGCGATGATCGGCTTACCGAAGTCGTCGTCGGTCATTCCGGTGGCGCGCCACAGGGCGCGGGCTCCGGCCGCTTCACGGCCGACGGTGGTGGTGCGAGACCGCAGGGCTGGCATGGAATTCCTCGCTACAAAATCGCTGATCTGAATCCCGGTCGGGCTGATGACCGGGCTTCTACCACTTTACGCGCGTCGGCGGAGGCGACTGAGCGAGCGTCCCTGTCGGGGCGGACGATGCGGGTCCGGTCAGATTCCCAGCACTGTCTTCGCGATCAGGAAGTAGACGATCAGACCGGTCGCATCGCAGAAGGTGGAGATGAACGGCGTGGAGAACACCGCGGGGTCGACGCGAATGGTCTTGGCCAGCAGCGGCATCAGTCCGCCGACGGTGGCCGCCATGGTGCAGATCGACACGATCGTCGTGCCGATCACGATGCCGATGTCGAGGCCGTAGACCGCGGAGGCGACGGCGAACCCGACGACGCCGAGCGCCACGCCCATGGTGAGGCCGACGCGGATCTCCTTGCCCGCGACCCGGGCGGCGTCGCGCGGGACGACCTCCGCGGTGGCGAGCGCTCGCGTCACGGTCGTGGCCGCCTGCGAGCCGGTGTTGCCGCCGATACCGGTCAGCAGCGGAATGAACAGGGCGAGCGCCACTCGCTGTTCCAGGGTGCCCTCGAAGATCTCGAGCACGTTGACGGTGAGGATGGCCGAGACGGCCAGCACGAACAACCAGACCACACGAGCTCGGGTGACGGCCAGGATCGACGCCTGCAGGTATGGCGTCTTGAGGACTTCGCGGGCGCCGGCGCGCGCCTCGTCCTCATCGCGCGCGGCTTCGACGACCTCGGCGGCGTCGTCCATCGTGAGCATGCCGAGCAGGCGATCCTCGTTGTCGACCACGGGCATGGCGAGCACGGCGCGGTCGATCAGGCGATGCGCGGCCGACTCCGCGTCCTCGGTGACGTAGGCGAAGATCGGCGAGCTGGTGTACTCCTCGACCAGCGCCTCCGGGTCCGACAGCAGGAGGTCGCGCAGACTCGCGACGCCGACCAGGCGCCGCTGATGATCGACCACCGGAATGGTGTAGATGGTCTCGGCGTCGCGTCCGCGGGCCTTGATCCGTTCGATGGCCGTGGCGCAGGTCTCCTCGGGGAAGACGTGCACGAACTCCGGGCTCATGCGTCGGCCGACGGAACCGCGGCGGAAGCCGAGCACCACGGCGGTGGCCTCTCGCTCGCTGGGGGAGAGGCTGCGGATCAGCGCCTTGGCGACGTTGGCGGGCAGTTCGTCGAGCAGTTCCGCACGGTCGTCGGGGTCCATCTCGTCGAACGCGTCGGCCACTTCGGCGGTGCCGAGCGAGTTGATCAGAGCTGCCTGGGCACCGGGAGTGAGGTCGTCGAAGACCTGAACCGCGTCGTCCTTCGGGAGGAGACGGAAGGCGATGGTCCGGTGGCCTTCGCTGCTGGCGTCCAGCAGGGCCGCGACGTCCTGCGGTGCGAGCCGGGACAGTTCAGCCCCAAGAGCTGTCAGGCGACCGGAATCTATGGCGTCGTGAAGGTCGGTCGCGGTGAAGGTCGGCATGGTGACCAATCACTCAGCCTGCGGCGAGACGCGCCTTGCGTTCTGCGGCGAACGGATCGGGAACACGACCGCCGCTGGCCTCGGCGAGAATGGGGAGGTCGTTGAAGCCGACGGCGGGGAGTCGGACCGTCGAGTCGTCGTTCAGAACCACCCGCACGGTGCTCCACTTGGGGAAGCGGAGGCCCGCGACGTCGTGCCACGGCACGCGAACGGTCTTGAACGCGGTGACCGAGGTGATGCCCTGCGCATCGACGGTGGTCCGCATCCGCCAGATCCACCAGGCGACGATGGCCGGAATGATGATCGTCCACGCGAACCACGCGGCGGAGATCCCCATCAACATCAGCCAGATCACCATGAGGAGGGGGACGACGAAGTACGCGAGGCGCGAGATCCCGAAGACCTTGGTCGTGTCAGTCATATGCTCAATTGTGGCATGCAGGGAGAGCGACGTGCGCTCCGTGCGATGTCGGCCGCCTGTGATTTGACGTGGCACGTCAGACTGGCCTACTTTGTCCAGGTGATGAATCAGAAGCTTCTCGTAGTAATCGGTCGGCGCGTCGACGCCTGATCGGTCACTTTGTAGACCTTCAGAAACATCTACGACGCGCCCTCGCACAGCCTCGCTGGCGAGGGTTTTTTCTTGCCAGGACCCGGTTCCGATCGGGGGCGGTGCGGAAAGCGCGGAAAGGCCAGCACACAAGATGATGAGGATCGTGCAGTGAGTACTCAACCAGCACGCGGGTCAGGGACCCGACCGCAGTCGCCATCCACCGAGGGGATGCGCTCCCCGAGCGCAGTGGTGGCACCCGAGCGAGTCACCGGGGCCCAGTCTGTGGTCCGTTCGCTCGAGGAGCTCGGCGTCGACGTCGTGTTCGGCATTCCGGGCGGAGCTGTGCTTCCGGTCTACGACCCGCTGCTCGATTCGCAGAAGGTCCGTCACGTCCTGGTTCGTCACGAGCAGGGCGCCGGCCACGCCGCTACCGGGTACGCACAGGTCGCGGGCCGTGCCGGCGTGATGATGGCCACGTCGGGCCCGGGCGCCACCAACCTGGTGACCCCGCTGGCCGATGCCCAGATGGACTCGGTGCCGGTGGTCGCGATCACCGGTCAGGTCGGCCGCGCGCTGATCGGTACCGACGGCTTCCAGGAAGCCGACATCTCCGGTATCACCATGCCGATCACCAAGCACAACTTCCTCGTCAGCAGTGCTGCGGACATTCCGCGCATCATCGCCGAGGCCTTCTACATCGCCGAGTCCGGTCGCCCCGGCGCGGTGCTCGTCGACATTCCGAAGGACATCCTGCAGGCGCAGACCACGTTCTCGTGGCCGCCGCAGTTCGAGCTGCCCGGGTACCGTCCCACCACCAAGCCGCACGGCAAGCAGATCCGCGAGGCCGCGCGCATGATCGCGCAGGCCAAGAAGCCGGTCCTGTACGTCGGCGGCGGCATCATCAAGGCCGAGGCCTCCGAGGAACTGCGTGAGCTCGCCGAGCTGACCGGCATCCCGGTGGTCACCACGCTGATGGCCCGCGGCGCCTTCCCGGACAGCCACGAGCTGCACATGGGCATGCCCGGCATGCACGGTGCCGTCGGCGCCGTCGCGGCTCTGCAGCGCAGCGACCTGCTGATCACCCTCGGCGCGCGCTTCGACGACCGCGTCACCGGTCAGCTCGATTCGTTCGCGCCCGACGCCAAGGTGATCCACGCCGACGTCGACCCCGCCGAGATCGGCAAGAACCGCGACGTCGACGTCCCGATCGTCGGCGACGCCAAGGCCGTCATCATCGACCTTCTCGAGGCCATTCGCACCGACCTCGCCGCCGGCGGCTCGAAGCCGCAGATGGACGAGTGGTGGGAGTACCTCACCGACCTGCGGAACACCTACCCGCTGAGCTACGACAAGCAGTCCGACGGCTCGCTGTCGCCTGAGTTCGTCATCTCCGAGCTGGGCAAGGCTGCCGGTCCCGATGCGATTTACGCTGCGGGCGTCGGACAGCACCAGATGTGGGCCGCGCAGTTCATCAAGTACGAGAACCCGCGCACCTGGCTCAACTCGGGTGGCCTCGGCACCATGGGCTACTCGATCCCCGCCGCGATGGGCGCCAAGGCCGCCGCGCCGGAGAAGGAAGTCTGGGCCGTCGACGGTGACGGGTGCTTCCAGATGACCAACCAGGAGCTCGCCACCTGCGCCATCGAGGGCTTCCCGATCAAGATCGCGTTGATCAACAACGGCAACCTGGGCATGGTCCGTCAGTGGCAGACGCTGTTCTACGAAGAGCGGTACTCGAACACCGACCTCTCGACGCACTCGCGGATGATCCCGGACTTCGTGAAGCTCGGCGAGGCGCTCGGCTGCGTCGCGTTCCGCGTGGAGCGCGAAGAGGACGTCGCCCCGACCATCGCGAAGGCCCGCGAGATCAACGACCGCCCCGTCCTGATCGACTTCATCGTCGGCAAGGACGCCCAGGTGTGGCCGATGGTCGCCGCAGGCACCGGCAACGACCAGATCATGGCGGCCCGCGACATCCGGCCGCTGTTCGACGACGACGAGTCGGCAGCCGATCCCGTGGAGATCCACGCGACCATGGACCGCGAGCAGACCGCGACCGAAGGGAATCAGCAGTGAGCACCCATACTCTGAGCGTGCTGGTCGAAGACCGTCCGGGCGTTCTGGCCCGCGTCTCCGGCCTGTTCTCGCGACGCGGCTTCAACATCGAGTCGCTGGCAGTCGGACCGACCGAGCTCAAGGGCATCTCGCGGATGACCATCATGGTCTCCGTCGACGACTTCCCGCTCGAGCAGGTCACCAAGCAGCTCAACAAGCTGATCAATGTCATCAAGATCGTGGAGCAGGAGCCGGCGAACTCGGTCTCCCGCGAGCTGATGCTGATCAAGATCCGCGCCGATTCCACCAACCGCGCGGAAGTGATCGATGTGGTGAACCTGTTCCGCGCCAAGGTCGTTGACGTCTCCCCGGAGTCGGTCACGGTCGAAGCGACCGGCACCTCGGACAAGCTCGAGGCGCTGCTGCGCATGCTGGATCCGTACGGCATCCGCGAGATCGCTCAGTCCGGTGGCGTCACCCTCGGCCGCGGACCCAAGAGTATGTCGGCCAACCGCTGACAGCACCCTGTCGTGGCCTCGGTCGCCCGAGCACGATTCAATAGACTCAACAACCAACACCAAAGCTAGACCGTATTGAAGGGATTTACCGTGGCAGTCGAGATGTTCTACGACGATGACGCTGACCTGTCGATCATCCAGGGCCGCAAGGTTGCTGTGATCGGCTACGGCAGCCAGGGCCATGCGCACTCGCTGTCGCTGCGTGACTCGGGCGTCGACGTCGCCATCGGCCTGCGTGAGGGCTCGGCGTCGCGCGCCAAGGCCGAGGAGCAGGGCCTGAAGGTGATGGGCACCGCCGAGGCGGCAGCCTGGGCCGACGTCATCATGCTGCTGGCGCCGGACACCAGCCAGGCCAGCATCTTCACCAACGACATCGAGCCGAACCTCAAGGACGGCGACGCGCTGTTCTTCGGGCACGGCCTGAACATCCACTTCGGCCTCATCAAGCCGCCGGCCAACGTCACCGTCGCCATGGTGGCTCCGAAGGGCCCGGGCCACCTGGTCCGTCGCCAGTTCGTCGACGGCAAGGGCGTCCCGGCTCTGATCGCCGTGCACCAGGATCCCAAGGGCGAGGGCCAGGCGCTGGCGCTCAGCTACGCCAAGGGCATCGGCGGCACCCGCGCGGGCGTCATCAAGACCGACTTCAAGGAAGAGACCGAGACCGACCTCTTCGGCGAGCAGGCCGTGCTCTGCGGTGGCACCGAGGAACTGGTCAAGGTCGGCTTCGAGGTCCTGGTCGAGGCCGGCTACGCACCGGAGATGGCGTACTTCGAGTGCCTGCACGAGCTCAAGCTGATCGTCGACCTCATGTACGAGGGCGGCATCGCTCGCATGAACTACTCGGTGTCCGACACCGCTGAGTTCGGCGGCTACCTGTCCGGCCCGCGCGTCATCGACGCCGACACCAAGGAGCGCATGAAGGCGATCCTGGCCGACATCCAGGACGGAACCTTCGTCAAGCGTCTGGTCGCCAACGTCGAGGGCGGTAACAAGGAGCTCGAGGGCCTCCGCAAGGAGAACGCCGAGCACCCGATCGAGGTCACCGGCCAGAAGCTGCGCGACCTGATGAGCTGGGTCGACCGCCCGATCACCGAGACCGCGTAAGTCTCTGGCGGAGCACCGCCACCGTCAGACGACCCCGCACCCGACAGGGCGCGGGGTCGTCTGCGTTCGGCGACCTGATGCTGGGGCGGCCGCGGGCGACGGCTCGGCCCGCCCGGCATTCGGACGGCAGTAGACTTCAGGTCATGATTCTCTGCCGCACGCGCGGCGTTGGAACGAGTTGTGACGGGATGGAGGTGCGGCGAGATGGGAACGTGCGAGGCGGTGGGCCACGTTCTCTGAACGCCGGAGCGTCATGGCGTCTGAGCAGAACTGGATGAGTGGGCCCGCGGGATGGTTGCAGGGCCTGGGTTCGCTGGTTCCGGGCGGCTACGACGCCGCGATGCGGCTCGGCGCCCGATCCACCATCGAACCGCTCTTCGCCGCGCTGCGCTCCCGGTTGGTCGGCCGACGGGTGCGGGCGACAGTGGCTGGACGTGACATCGCACTGACCGTCACCGACGTTCGCGCGCGGTTCGATCCGCTGGGGGCCATTCTCGGGCAGGCCGATGATGTGTCGTTCACCGCGGAGGACGTCGAGTTCGGTGGCGTTCAGGCTGCGCACCTGGTGGTCCGCGCAGATAACGTGCACACCCGTGTCGGGATCAACCCGGTGCTCGTCGCGGCACCGATCCACGTGGAGGTGACCACCGACTGGGAGCAGGTGAATGCACTCCTGTCGCAGCAGGACGTGGACTTCCGCCTGGAGCCGTGCGGCGTCGGACGGGTGCGTGTGCGCCCGCGGACGCGTGTGCGCCGCGGATGGTTCGAGTCGACGGTCGGTGTCGAGGAGGGCCGCGTGGTCCTCACCCCCGACGCCATGGGATGGGGCCGATTCGTGCGCCGCCGGTTCTCCGGCCGTCGACCGATACCGGTTCCCACGAGCCTGGGGCCCGGCGTCCGGATCATCGAGGCGGGCACCGACGGCACGATCGTCACCGCGGTGATCCGGATCGATCAGTGGTCCGTGGAGTACGGTCGGCTGCTGTCGTTGTCCTCGCGGTCGAGTACGTCGACCCGCAGGTGACCGGGCACTCTCGGACCCGGCCGACACGAGCGGACTTGCGTGCTCAGTGAGATCGCGCCCTCGGTTACGATTCTGCTCAGAGTTCCGGCGGGGCAGGCCCGCCGACGTGAAGACATGGGGATCAGTCGATGGGCGAAGTGCAGCACGAAGCAGTCATCAACAGCGCGCGCGAGAAAGTCTTCGCCTACGTCGACGACTACCGCAACGTGCCCGACTACATGTTCGGCGTCGGCCGGTTCACGCCGACCACCGACGTCGATCACGGTCTCGGCTCCGAGTTCGAGACGGCCATCAAGGTGGGGCCCAAGGAACTGACATCGACGGTCCGCTGCACCGAGTGGGCGGAGGGCGAGGTCATCAAGCTCGAATCGGTCAAGGGCTTCGGTGCGGACAGCGAGTGGCGCTTCGCCGACGGCGACCAGCCCGGGACCACGTTGCTGACGGTGCGCTTCGGTTACACGCTGCCCGGCGGACTCACCGGCAAGGTGCTGGGCGGCCTCATCGGTCCGTTCGCCGAGCAGGGGGTCAAGCACACCGAGAACAAGATCCGGGCCGCGCTCGAGGCCTGACGGCTAGAGTTCGCCGTTGGCGCGCGCCTCTTTCTTGATGCGCGACACCGTGCTCATGTTCTGCCCAAGCGACACCCAGTTGTAGAGCAGCAGTGAGAGCACACCCCACCAGCCGAGCAGGAGGCAGTGCGTCTGCGCCTGCCAGAACGCTGATCGGACCTCCGGATACGTTCCGGTGGTCTGGACGCGTGTGGTCTGCGCGAGGAACACCATGCCGGTCTGCTTGCGGAAGACGGCTGTGTACACGGGACTGTGTCCCTGCGGCGGCTGCTGCGCGAAGGGAGGCGGTGCGCCGTAGGGGCCGACGTTCGCGGGCTGGTTGCCGTAGGGCGACTGCGGGTGGGACATGCTGCTGCCATTCTCCTATCAAGCTGACGTTGACCAGGCTGACGGTAGTCGGCGCGATGGTTGCTGTCGGTTCGCTGAACGACGACAGGGCCGAGAGGCGGGGCCTCGCCGACCTTGCCATCGGTCCATGGCATTGTGGTTGGGACAACATCGGGAACAGAGGTGTATCTGATTCCGTATCGCCGACCCATCGCCCCCAGGAGTCCTCATGCCGGGAGTTCGCCAGACCGTGACCACCGAGGCGTTGCGCCACGCCGTCTTCGCCTATGTGGAGGACTACCGCAGCGTCCCGGACTGGATGTTCGGAGTCACGCACTTCAGGCCGGTCACGGACCACGTGTCCGGGCTGGGTGCTACCTACGACGCCTGCATGAAGATCGGGCCCAAGAGCCTCAAATCCACGCTGCGGGTGACCGAGTGGGTGGAGAACGAGATCGTGGTCCTGAGATCGATCGCCGGCTTCGACGTCGAGACCGGTTGGCGGTTCACCGACGGGGAGGGCGGGCTGACGGTGGTCGACGTCAACTTCGACTACCGTCTCCCCGGCGGTCTGGCCGGTCGCGCACTCGGCTCGCTGATCGAACCGGTGGTCGGACAGGCGGTCAAGCACACCGAGAGCGCGCTGCGTGCGGCCGTCGAGGGCGCACCCGCGAGCTAGCCGAGCGGTTCACGACAAGAGTTCACGACGATGAGGTCGGGCCCCGAGACTAATCTCGGGGCCCGACCTCTGTGCGCTATGGCTTCGGTTTCCGGTCGAACTAGACCGGCTTGAAGTTGTTGTAGCCGATCCGGTTGAGACGGTTCATGATCGTCTTGGCGTTGGTGCCGGTCTCCGGACCGAGGCACGAGAGGAAGTAGTACGCGTTCACCATGCCGACCAACTGATCGCCGACCACGACCGGGCTGCCCGAGTCGCCTTCGACGACGCACATCTGGCTGAAGTGCGAGGTGCCGTCCGAGAACCAGGTGACACCGCAGGTGTTACCGGTGGTGCGCCCCTGCTTGCAGAGGACGGTGGGGAACTGCACCGGCGTGGTGTTCACCTTGCGGATCGTGACGCCGCGGACCGTACGCAGGGGGGCGACGTTGTCGTTCAGCTCGATGACCGCGAGATCGATATCCGATGCGCTGTACGCGATGCGACCGATGTCGCCGCGGCTCTGGAAGCGCTCGGAGACCACGCGCTGGCCGGGCTTGCCGCAATGACCAGCGGTGATCGCGATCAGCTGACCGCGGTTCGGGCCGGTGGTCGGACGACCGACGGACGTCACGGTGCACGCAGCTGCACTGTTCCCGCCCTTGAGGACGAGGATTCCGGATCCGCCACCCAGCGGAACCTTGGGTGCTGCGTCGGCTGCGCCGACTCCCATCAGGGACAACAGCCCGGCGGCGACTACCGCGAGCAGCACCGTCAACTTCTTCATGTGCATCTCCGCTTCGTTCATTTCAGGGCCGCGCCATTGTGCAACGACGTGCCTACCTTAGGTGGACTCATGAGCGACCCTCAACATCACGTCAGGTGCGACAGATGTTGTGACGAAAATGAGACATCGTGAGCAATCTACCGTGTGGAGTGTCCGAAACCACATTCGGCCGAGGTCGGGTGTGCTTGCCGGTGCGCAGCGCACTACCATGTTCTTGCAAGTCCTAGGTGTCGGCCCTGGCACCTTTCGTCGTTAGAACGTGGAGAAGTTGTGACCGAAAGCGGCCGTCCAGTCGTCCTCATTGCTGACAAGCTCGCCCCGTCGACCGTCGAAGCCCTCGGCTCCGAGGTCGAAGTACGGTGGGTCGACGGCCCCGATCGTCCGAAGCTCCTGGAAGCCGTCGTCGACGCCGACGCGATCCTCGTCCGCTCGGCGACCACCGTTGACGCAGAGGTCCTCGATGCGGGCTCGAACCTGAAGATCATCGCCCGCGCGGGCGTCGGCCTCGACAACGTCGACGTGCCCGCGGCCACCGAGCGCGGCGTCATGGTCGTCAATGCGCCGACCTCCAACATCCACTCGGCCGCCGAGCACGCCATCGCCCTGCTGATGTCGGCCGCACGCCAGGTGCCCGCCGCCGACGCGACGCTCAAGGAGCACACCTGGAAGCGCTCGTCGTTCTCGGGCGTCGAGCTCTTCGACAAGACCGCGGGCGTCATCGGCCTCGGCCGGATCGGCCAGCTCGTCGCACAGCGTCTGGCCGCTTTCGAAGCCAAGATCATCGCGTACGACCCCTACGCCTCCGCCGCGCGCGCCGCTCAGCTCGGCATCGAGCTGGTGAGCCTCGACGAGCTCCTCGAGCGCTCGGACTTCATCACCATCCACCTGCCCAAGACCAAGGAGACCGCGGGTCTCATCGGCGCCGAGCAGCTGGCCAAGGTCAAGGACGGCGTCATCATCGTCAACGCCGCCCGCGGCGGTCTGATCGACGAGCAGGCGCTCGCCGACGCCATCAAGGCAGGCAAGGTCCGCGGTGCGGGCCTCGACGTCTTCGACACCGAGCCCTGCACCGACTCGCCGCTGTTCGAGCTGCCCGAGGTCGTCGTGACCCCGCACCTCGGCGCCTCGACCGCAGAGGCCCAGGACCGCGCGGGCACCGACGTGGCAGCGAGCGTGAAGCTGGCACTGGCCGGGCACTTCGTCCCCGACGCCGTCAACATCACCGGTGGACCCGTCGACGACGAGGTCGCACCGTGGCTCGAACTGGCACGCAAGCTCGGCGTGATGGCCGGTGTGGTCGCCGACGGCATGCCCACCAACCTCACCATCGAGGTCAGCGGCGAACTGTCCGCGAGCCCGGTCGACGTGCTCGGCCTGTCGGCCCTGCGTGGTCTGTTCTCGGCCGTGGTCGACGAGCCGATCACCTTCGTCAACGCGCCCGCCGTCGCAGGCGAGCGCGGCGTCACCCACGAGGTCGTCACCGAGACCGAGAGCCCCAACCACCGCAGCCAGGTGGATGTGCGCGCGTTCTTCGCCGACGGAAGCATCGTCAACGTCGCAGGCACCCTGACCGGACCCAAGCAGGTCCAGAAGATCGTGAACATCAACGGTCGCAACTTCGACCTCCGCGCCGAGGGGCGCAACCTGTTGGTCAGCTACACCGACCAGCCCGGCTCGCTGGGCAAGATCGGTACCGTCCTCGGCAACGCGGGCGTCGACATCGTCGCCGCAGCTCTGGCCCAGGACGTCGACGGCGACGGCGCGACGATGATCCTGCGCCTGGACCGCGAACTGGCCGACGAGCTCGTCGACGCGGTCAGCGATGCCGTCTCGGCCACCCACATTAAGCAGGTGGACCTGTCGTGACCTCCACTCCCATGAAGCTCGCAGTGATCCCGGGCGACGGCATCGGCCCCGAGGTCGTGGAGCAGGCGCTCCGCGTCCTGCGCAAGCTGCACCCCGACGTCGAGACCACCGAGTACGACTTCGGCGCCCGTCGCTACCACGCCACCGGCGAACTGCTGACCGACGAGGACGTCGCGTCGCTGCGCGAGCACGACGCGATCCTCCTCGGTGCCATCGGCGATCCGTCGGTGCCGTCCGGAACACTGGAGCGCGGCTTCCTGCTGAAGCTGCGTTTCATTCTCGACCACCACGTCAACCTGCGCCCGTCGGTGCTGTTCGACGGAGTCGAGTCGCCGTTGGCAGGCCAGCCCAAGATCGACTTCATCGTCGTTCGCGAGGGCACCGAGGGCCCGTACACCGGCAACGGCGGCGCCATCCGCGTCGGCACCCCGCACGAGGTGGCCACCGAGGTCAGCGTCAACACCCGCTTCGGCATCGAGCGCGTGATCCGCGACGCCTTCGCACGCGCGCAGTCTCGCGGCAAGAAGCTGACGCTGGTCCACAAGAACAATGTGCTGAGCTTTGCCGGCGGCATGTGGACCCGCGCGGTGGAGGAGATCGGCCAGGAGTTCCCGGACGTGGTCACCGACTACATCCACGTGGACGCCGCGACCATCTACATGGTCACCGATCCCGGTCGCTTCGACGTTATCGTCACCGACAACCTGTTCGGCGACATCATCACCGACCTCGCGGCCGCAGTGTCCGGCGGTATCGGCCTGGCCGCGTCGGGCAACATCGACGCCACCCGGAACAATCCGTCGATGTTCGAACCGGTCCACGGCAGTGCGCCGGACATCGCCGGCCAGAACATCGCCGATCCGACCGCCGCGATCCTTTCGGTCAGCCTCCTGCTGCGTCACCTCGGTGACGAGGAGGGCGCCGCTCGGGTGGAGAAGGCCGTCGCAACGTCCGTCGCGCAGCGCGGCGACAAGCGTGGTTCGACCACCGAGGTCGGCGACCAGATTCTGGCGCTCGTCTAGTCCGACCCTCGGGTCATCGAGTATCGACGAACCCCGGGCAGCCTGCACAGGCCGCCCGGGGTTCGTCGTTCGCGGCGATTGGAGCGCTCCTGGCCGGTGCCGTTACGGTGGTCGACATGGGTGACAATGCACGCCGGGCCATCGGTCCGGTTCTCGCGCTGCTCGTCGGCGTCCTCGGCTGCGTGCTGCTGGCGCTCTGGAGCGGTAGCCTGCCCGACCCGATCGCGACGCACTTCGGTCCCGACGGTCCCGACGGCTTCACCTCGATCGGCGGGACCATGGCCGTCATTGCGGTCTCCGCGGTCATCGGGGCCGCAGTCAGTGGGGCGGCCGCGTACTTCGCCCGCGAGACGTTCACCTCGCGCGTGATGTCCGCGATGGGCGCGGGCACCGTCGCCTTCATCGTCGGGATCATGCTCGGCTTCACCATCGGCCAACGCGGCCTCGCCGACGCGGCCGAGGCCTCACCGTCACTCGGCTGGCCGCTGCTGCTCGGGGTGCTCTTCGCGGTCCCCGTGGCCGGCGCGGTATACACGGTCACCCCGCCGTGGCCGACCGACTTCAGCCGCCCGGTCGGGGAGGTCCCGATGGACACCGAAGGTCGCGCCGAGTGGAGCGGCAAGGCGTCGGCGGGGCCGTCGCTGCTGGTGACCGTCGCGATCTCGGTCGCCGTGCTCTGCGGCGTCGGGGTCATGATGGCCAGTTGGTACCTGCTCGGCATGGCGGTCTTGGTGGCTCTGGTGGCACTCGGGGTGTCCGGATCGGTGCGCGTCGAGGTCTCCGCGGAGGGTTACCACGCGCGCGGCAGCCTCGGGTGGCCGGTGATCGACATGCCGCTCAGCGACATCCGTCGTGCCGAAGTGGTCGAGGTGAATGCGCTCCGCGACTTCGGCGGCTGGGGCTTCCGGGTGACCGGCCGCCGCGACCTCCGGGGTGCGCGCGGCTTCGTTCTGCGGTCGGGCGAGGCGCTCCTGGTGGTCGGAGACGAGCGCCGCGAGGTGGTCGTGATCGAGGGTGCCACCGAGGCTGCCGGTGTGCTCAACGCGCTGGTGGCGCGTCGCTGACCGGTTGTCCGATTAACGACCTCAGACGGGGGTCTCCTGAGCCTCGCGTGACTGATCGCGGGGTACCAGTGGAATCGCGGCCAGCGGTGCCAGGGCGGTGATTGCGAAGGCCGCGGGGTAGCCTGCGGCATCGATGAGCCCGCCCAGCAGCGGGGTGCACGCCGCCGTGGCCACGTATTGGGCGGTGTTCTGAACCCCGAGGGCCCGGCCGCTCCATGACGATCCGGCGAACTCGGCGATCGCGGTGAACGCCAGCCCGTTGTCGGCGACCGAACTCACCGTCGCCAGCACCATCACGGCTGCGGCCAGCGGCGACCCCAGCCAATCGGTCAGTGCGAGCAGCGCCGTGCCCGCAGCCGCAGCGGCGGCGATCGCGCGGATCGGCCTCATTCGGGAGCCGACGACATCCGAGACGCGTCCGGCGACGATCCGACCGACCGCACCGATCACCTGGGTCACGGTCACCAGGACGCCGGCGCTCACCGGCGACCACCCGTGGCTCACGATCAGCCACGCGGGGACGAACGTCCAGAGCATCGATTGGGGAATCACCAGCAGCACGCTCACGCCGTGCACCCGCTGCAGGAACGAGGTGCCTCGGTACGGGTTCCCGACCCTCGCCGTTGCCGGTCCGCGCGGGATCGGCGGGTCGATCACTCCGGCGACGACGGCGATCAGACCGATCGCCGTCACGGCCACCGGGACGGCGAAGGCGGCGGTGAGGCCCGAACGGTCGGCCAGCACAGGCATGGTCATCGCGCACACGGCGACCCCCAACGGCTGCGCCATCTGGCGGATGCCCATCGCGGTGCCGCGCTGATTCGCGGGGAACCAGCCGACCACGATTCGTCCGCTGGCGCCGTTGGCGGCACCGGCGCCGAGACCGCCGACCAGCAGCCCTGCCGCGAGCACGGCGAATCCTGCGCCGTTGGCAGCGGCGACGAGGGTCGCCACCGTTCCGGCGAGGGTGATCAGCAACGAGAGGATCAGCACGCGCCGCTCGCCGAACCGGTCGAGCGCCGCGCCCCAGGCGATGATCGTCAGTGTCAGGCCGATGGTGGGCACCGCGGCGAGCACCGCCGCAGACGAGAGGGACATCCCTTGCGCGCGATGAAGTTCGGGGATCACGTAGGCCACGCCCGCGGTGGCACAGGTGGTCGTCATCGCGGCGATCAGCGAGCACACGAGCATCGTCCAGCGCCTGGCGTTCGAGATCTTGTCGACACGGTCGGCCATCGGAACTCCTCACGCGTGGTGATCCGCCATGCAGACTGACTTCTCACATAGTGATATTTCGATTCCATAGTATAGAACAGTCAGCAGGGTGCGTTAGCCTGGAGGACATGAAATTGGGTCGTGTAGCCAGTCCTGACGGCGTCGCATTCGTCGCCATCGAGGGAGACGAAGGGCAGGAGACCGCCCGCGAGATCGCAGAGCATCCGTTCGGCACCCCGACGTTCACCGGACGCACCTGGAAGCTCTCGGAGACTCGCCTGTTGGCGCCGATCCTCGCGACCAAGATCATCGCCATCGGAAAGAACTATGCGGCGCACGCCGCCGAGATGGGCGGGGAGGCGCCTGCCGATCCGGTCATCTTCATGAAGCCGAATACCTCGATCGTTGGACCCGAGGCGCCGATCGTCCGGCCGCCGTCGTCCGAGCGTGTCGATTACGAGGGTGAGCTCGCCATCGTCATCGGCCGGCCCTGCAAGGACGTACCCGCGGCCAAGGCCAAGGACGTCCTCCTGGGCTACACCGTCGCCAACGATGTCACCGCCCGCGATCAGCAGGCGCACGACGGCCAGTGGACGCGAGGCAAGGGCTACGACACCTTCTGCCCGCTCGGTCCGTGGATCATCACCGACTTCGACCCGTCCGACGTCGCGATCAAGACCGAGCTCGACGGTGAGACCAAGCAGACCAGCCGTACCTCGTTGATGCTGCACAGCATCGGCGAGATCGTCGAGTGGGTCTCGCGCGTGATGACTCTGCTGCCCGGCGACGTGATCCTCACCGGCACGCCCGAGGGAGTGGGCCCCATGCTCGGCGGCCAGCGCGTCTCGGTGACCGTCGACGGCATCGGCACCCTGAGCAATCCGGTGATCGACAAATGACTCGACCGACCATCGCTCGACCGCAGACGGTCCAGGCCAACGGGATCACCCTCTCGTACACCGATGCGGGTTCGGGCCCGCTGGTCGTGATGGTGATGGGCACCGGGAGCCCCGGCCGCGTCTGGCACGCGCACCAGCAGCCCGCGCTGATCAAGGCTGGGTACCGCGTCGTGACGTTCGACAACCGCGGCATCGCGCCGTCGAGCGAGTGTGTCAGCGGGTTCACGCTCGCCGACATGGTCGCCGACACCGCCGCGCTGATCGAGCACCTCGGCGGCCCCGCGCTGGTGGTCGGCACCTCGCTCGGTGCGCGCATCGCGCAGGAGCTGACGCTGTCGAGGCCCGACCTCGTCGTCGCCGCGGTCATGCTCGCGACGTACGGTCGTCCCACTCCGATGCTCGAAGCCGTGTCGGCAGGGGAGCGCGAACTGTTCGACAAGAACATCACGCTGCCCGACTCGTACCACGCGGCGCTCACCGCGCATCTGAACCTGTCGCCGCACACGCTGGCCGACGATCGGTCGGCCCGCGACTGGCTCGACATCATCGGCTTCAGCGGCCAGATCCGATCGGCAGGCGTCCGCGCCCAGTTGGCGCTGCACGATCGCGAACAGAACCGGTTGGCCGCCTACCGCGCCATCAGCAGGCCGTGCCTGGTGGTCGGGTTCGCCGACGACCGTACGCTGCCCGCCTATCTCGCGAAGGAAGTCGCGGAGGCCATTCCGGGGGCCGAGCACCGCGTCGTCGAACGGGCCGGGCACTACGGCTACATCGAGCAGCCGGACGAGGTCAACGACTTGATCGTGGAGTTCATCAGTCGGCATCGCTGATCACGCGGATCGCACGGCGCGATCGGCGACCGTCGCCAGCACTGCGGCGGCGGTCTCGGCACTGCGGACGCTCACCACGAAACGTCGGCCGTTGCTCCGCGTCACCTCGAGTGCCGGGCCGGGGCGGAGAATCACCCCGAGCGCGCCCTTGCGCACGCGGATGCCGTAGCCGCCGAACTCGCCGATGCCGCTGACTTGCATGGCACTGACGCTCTGGATGTCCGTGCTCGCCACATGGAACCGCGGGAACCCGACGATCGAACGGACCGTCAGTCCGCGCTCGTCGATCCGAACGTGAAAACCGACGGCGGTCGCGGCTACGAGAAGAATCGCGAGCAGGGCGACGATCGAGGGTACGACGATCGTCGCTGCGGGGCCGCGGACTCCGGCGACCATGAGGACGACCAGAGGCGCGGCGGCACACCCGACGATCAGGGCCGCCAGCCATCGGTTGATGGTCTCCGTGCTCAGCCACGCGAGGCGCTCATCGGGAGAGACGGCCAGTGGTTTGATGGACGCGGGCCGCGGAGTGTCGTCGGGCGGCATCACCGCCCACCCGGCCAGGCCTACGCAGACGAAGATCACGGCGGCCACGCCGAGGAGGCTTCCGAGGTGGACGGTTCCGCCGTCGGCCTGTGACACCAGTGTTGCGGCAGCCACGTAGGCGGTGCCGGTGGCAGTCGCCGCCGAGACTGCGGCGGCCAATCGGAGTGGCACACCAGGCATGCCCGACCGTCTCAGCGCGATGGCCGGGATCGTCAGCAGGGCCGGTACGCCGAGGCCGACGATCGCGGTGAGGGCCGTTGCAACCCACGGCGCCATCCACTGATCCGGTTGGCCGAGACCGTTCCAGTGCGTCGCGATGCGCTCGGGGAGTCCGGACCGGTGCGCCAGTTGGACGGCGATCGATGCGATGGTCGCAAGGACGGGCACCGCGATGCCGACGGCGACGAACGTCACGGTGCGGCGGGTGGATGCGGTCCTCGTGCCCCGATCAGTGGTGTTCACGGAGTGCCTCCTGAATCAGTGCGGTCAGGGTCTGCGGTTGCAGTCCTGCTTGCGCCGCCTTGGCGGCGAGTCTGCGGATGTCGTCGTGCATGGCGGTGAGGAGGTCCACGGCGTCGGTCATCACCGCGCCCCGTCCCCGGCGCAGTTCCACGAGGCCCTCGTCGCGCAACTCCTGGTAGGCGCGCAGCACCGTGTGCACGTTCACTCCCAGCATCTCGGCTACCTCGCGCGCGGACGGCAGTCGTTCGCCGGAGCGCAGTCGCCCTGCGGCGGCCTCGGTCCGGACGTTGTCGGCGATCTGCATGAAGATCGTCGCGTCGGCCGAGGGATCGATGCGGAACAGCATGGCATTAGTTCTAGTTTAACTAGAACAAGGTCGTCAAGAGTGGTCGGCCCCGGGCGGCGCTTTCAGGCCTGGATGACATAGGCTGACCTGCATGACCAGTGCTGAAAACGTTCGTGTTCGCTTCTGTCCGTCACCTACCGGAACCCCGCACGTCGGTCTTGCCCGCACGGCGCTCTTCAACTTCGCCCAGGCCCGTCACGTCGGCGGCACCTTCGTCTTCCGCGTCGAAGACACCGACGCCGCGCGCGACAGCCAGGAGTCGTACGACGCGATTCTCGATGCGCTCCGGTGGCTCGGACTCGACTGGGACGAGGGCCCCGAGGTCGGCGGCCCCTACGGCCCGTACCGCCAGTCCGAGCGCAAGCAGATCCACCTCGACGTGGTGGCCAAGCTCCTTGAGGCTGGGGAGGCCTACCGGGCGTACTCCACCAACGAGGAGGTCGAGGCCCGACACAAGGCTGCCGGCCGCGACCCGAAGCTGGGCTACGACAACTTCGACCGCGACCTCACCGACGAGCAGCGCGCGGCCTTCGAGGCGGAGGGCCGCAAACCGGTGATCCGCCTGCGCATGCCCGCGGAGGACATCGCCTGGGACGACCTCGTCCGCGGGACCACGACCATCAAGGCCGGGACGGTGCCCGACTTCGCGCTGACCCGCGGCAACGGAGACCCGCTGTACACCCTGGTGAATCCCGTCGACGACGCGATGATGAAGATCACCCACGTCCTGCGCGGCGAAGACCTCCTGCCGTCGACGCCGCGACAGATCGCGCTGTACCGCGCCCTCATGCGCATCGGTGTCGCCGATCTGGTCCCGGAGTTCGGTCACCTGCCGTTCGTGATGGGCGACGGCAACAAGAAGCTCTCCAAGCGCGACCCCGAGTCGAGCCTCTTCCATCATCGTGACCGTGGTTTCATCCCCGAGGGCCTGATCAACTACCTCGCGCTCCTCGGGTGGGGCATCTCGGCCGACCACGACATCTTCTCGCTGGAGGAGATGATCGAGGCCTTCGACGTCCGCAACGTCAACTCCAACCCGGCGCGGTTCGATCAGCGGAAGGCCGACTCGATCAACGCCGAGCAGATCCGCCTGCTGGAGCCCGCCGACTTCGCCGCGCGGCTCAAGAAGTTCCTCGCCGACGCCGGCCAACTGACCGATGACGTCGACGACGCTCGGTGGGCCGTCATCGCCGACCTCGTGCAGACCCGCATTCAGGTGCTCAGCGACGCCTGGGGACTCATCAAGTTCCTGTTCGTCTCCGACGACGAGTTCGCCTACGACGAGAAGTCGGTGTCCAAGAACCTCGGCGGCGACGCCACGGCCGTTTTGGACGCCGCCATCGCCGTGTGCGAGGCGCTCGAGACCTGGGATACCCCGACGCTCGAGGAGGCGCTCAAGGCGGCTCTCGTCGACGGTCTGGAGCTGAAGCCGCGCAAGGCGTTCGGGCCGGTCCGCGTCGGCGTCACGGGTGCTGCCGTCAGCCCGCCGCTGTACGAGTCGATGGAGTTGCTCGGCCGCGAGAAGTCGCTCAGCCGACTGCGGCAGGCGCGGGAGTTGTCTGCTTCTCTCTGACCTCTGTCTGGTCGGCACGTTTGCCGTTGCTGCCGGGGCCGCTCGTTGCGGTCCCGGCAGTGTTGTCTTCTGCGCGTGGCGTGCGTGCGCGTGCGTGTGCTTGCGCTTGCGCTTGCGTGCGGGGCGGCGCGGGGCTCGACCGCCTCCGCAGTCCTCGCTCCTCGGCTAGCGCCTCGTCGCTGCGGAGAGGTCGGCGGTCGAGCCCCGCGCCGCCCCGCACGCAGGCTCCTGTCGACGGCTGTCGGCCGCGGCCCCGCACGCCGGCTCCTGTCCACGGTGGTCGAGTGCCCGCTGCGAGCTTGCGAGCATCGGGTGTATCGAGACCCGCGCGGACAGGCCCCCCGCTGCATGCCGCCGCAAACCGGCCTCTGACCAGTCGATTTGTGTTTAGGGTGGGGGTTGTTGGTATTGTTTTCCCCGGCCCGGAAAGCGGCAGGCAAAGCGTCCTGAAGCGGTTCGGATCAAACCCTTGGGGTATGGTGTAATTGGCAACACAGCGGTTTCTGGTACCGCCATTCTAGGTTCGAGTCCTGGTACCCCAGCGATGTACAAAGAGTGATACTCTCTGTGCCTCAACACAATTGAATGTTGTTCTAGGGCCCCGTCGTCTAGCGGCCTAGGACGCCGCCCTCTCAAGGCGGTAGCGCGGGTTCGAATCCCGTCGGGGCTACAAAGAGGAAGGCCCCCGGCTCGCTGAGCCGGGGGCCTTCCTCCATTTGCATATTCAGCACAGCGATTCTAGGAGCCGCGTCGGGGTGGCTGCCGTGTGAGTTCTGCACCACTTCTGTTTTCCGCACTCGGTCGCGACCAAGTGCGGAAACCGCAACGGGTGCGACTGGCGGGGAACTGGTGCGAATCGCACGCCGCCGAAGATATTGATGGATCTGAGCCCTCCCAGGGCTCAGATCCATCAATTTCGCGCGGCTCAGTCGTTCAGCGACTCCGCAGTCGTCCCGCCGACCGGCATGGCGGGCAGGCCGAGCTTGCGATGGTCCCAGGAGCGGGTCCGCGACGGGACCAGGCGGACGGCTACCCGCTTGTGCATCATGGCTTCGACGGCAGGCTTGAGGTCGTCGCTGTACGGGCCGTTGTAGCGTTCCCAGACACTGATGCCGACTTTGAGGCAGGTGTCGGGGTCGTCGTGGATCTCGACGGACCCTTCGATGCTGACACCGCGGAGCTGGTCGTAGGTGTCGCCGGCTTCGATAAGGATGGTGGCGTGCGGGTCGCGGCGCAGGTTGACCACCTTCTGCGACTTCGCCTTGGTCTCGAACCAGATCTCACCGTCGATCACGGCGTACCACATGGCAGTCAGATGGATTCCGGTCTTGCCCTGGTTCGCGAGGTTCGCGATGCGGTGCCGGGCGATGAACGACTCGATCTCATCGTCGGACATCACGATGGAGGCGCGTTGGTTGATTCCCATCCTCGCGACGTTAGCGGCTCGCGCGCCGAATCGCCGGGAAGGTCACATCTGAGCAGACGAGGTGAGGCGCGCGCTGATGGCCTCGGCGGCACCCAGGACGTCGGTGGCCCATCGCTCGCCGGGGCGGCGACCCATGCGGTCCACCGGCCCGGACACCGACACGGCGGCGACCACCGCGCCGCTGCCGTCGCGCACCGGGGCGGAAATGCTTGCGACGCCCGCCGACCGTTCGGCGACGCTCTGGGCCCAGCCTCGGCGGCGGATCTCGGCGAGCGAGCGGTCGGTGTAGGCGGCGTCGGCCAACAGGGTGCGCACGGTGTCGGGATCCGACCAGGCGGCCAGGACCTTGGCGGCCGACCCCGCGGACATCGGGAGCCGGGTGCCTTCGGGGACGGTGTCGCGCAGGCCGGTGGGGGGCTCTGCGGCGGCGATGCAGACCCGTTCGGCACCCTCGCGGCGATACAGTTGAACGGACTCCCCGGTGGTCTCCTGGAGGCGGGGGAGCACCATGAGTGCGGCGTCGCGGACGATGTCGCGGGCACTGGCGGCCAGTCGGCCGAGGGTGGGTCCGGGGATCCATCGACCGGATTCGTCGCGGGCGACCATCTGGTGGACCTCTAGCCCGACGGCCAGTCGGTGCGCGGTGGCGCGTGGCAAGCCGGTGAGCTCGCAGAGTTCGCCGAGATTGCACGGTTGCTCGGCGACCACGTGGAGAATCATCACGGATTTGTCCAGCACGCCGATTCCGCTATCCTTTCCCATAGGACGATATTAACCGTCCATATACTGAGATTGAAAGTCCACGGGCGCAGGCCCGGTCGCGAGTCCCCAGCCCGGATGCGCGGCAACTACTAGTAGATGCGAGTGAGCTCATGACGCAGAGCGCCGGAAAACCGCGCACGCTGGCCGAGAAGGTCTGGGACAGTCACGTCGTCGTCCCAGGCGAGGCTGACGCGAGTGGCAACTACAACCCCGACCTGATCTACATCGACCTGCATCTGGTGCACGAGGTGACCAGCCCGCAGGCCTTCGACGGCCTCCGGATGGCCGGACGCCGGCTCCGCCGCCCGGACCTCACCATCGCGACCGAGGACCACAACGTCCCGACTGTCGACATCTTCAGCCCGATCGCCGATCAGGTGTCCGCGCTGCAGGTGGAGACGCTGCGTCGCAACTGTGAGGAGTTCGGCGTCCGGCTGTACCCGATGGGCGACGCCGAGCAGGGCATCGTGCACGTCGTCGGCCCGCAGCTGGGCCTCACCCAGCCGGGCATGACCGTGGTCTGCGGCGACAGCCACACCTCCACCCACGGTGCGTTCGGCGCCCTGGCGATGGGCATCGGCACCTCCGAGGTGGAGCACGTGATGGCCACGCAGACGTTGTCGCTGCGCCCGTTCAAGACCATGGCGATCACCGTCGACGGCGAACTCCCGCCCGGCGTCACGAGCAAGGACCTGATCCTGGCCGTGATCGCCAAGATCGGCACCGGCGGCGGACAGGGTCATGTCCTGGAGTACCGCGGCTCGGCCATCGAGAAGCTCTCGATGGAAGCTCGCATGACGATCTGCAACATGTCGATCGAAGCCGGTGCGCGCGCCGGGATGATCGCGCCCGACGAGGTGACCTACGAGTTCCTGAAGGGCCGTCCGCACGCGCCGCAGGGCGACGACTGGGACGCTGCCGTCGAGTACTGGAACTCGCTGCCCACCGACGCCGACGCCGTCTTCGACCGCGAGGTCCACATCGACGCGTCGACGCTGACGCCGTTCGTCACCTGGGGCACCAACCCGGGCCAGGGGCTGCCGCTGGGCGCGAACGTCCCGGACCCCGCGGACATCGCCGACGAGACCGAGTCGCAGGCCGCCGCACGCGCGCTGGAGTACATGGATCTGACGCCGGGCACCCCGCTGCGCGAGGTGAAGGTCGACACCGTGTTCGTCGGGTCGTGCACCAACGGCCGCATCGAGGACCTGCGCGCGGTCGGCGAGATCCTGAAGGGCCGCAAGGTGGCCGAGGGCATGCGGATGCTGGTGGTCCCGGGCTCGATGAAGGTGCGGGCGCAGGCCGACGAGGAGGGCCTCGGCGAGATCTTCACCGCGGCGGGCGCGGAGTGGCGCATGGCGGGTTGCTCGATGTGCCTCGGCATGAACCCCGACCAGTTGGCTCCGGGCGAGCGCTGTGCGTCGACGTCGAACCGCAACTTCGAGGGTCGCCAGGGCAAGGGCGGGCGTACGCACCTGGTGTCGCCTGCCGTGGCCGCTGCGACCGCCGTGCGTGGCACGCTCGCCGCACCCGCCGACCTCGACTAGCCATCAGCCTGACGAAAAGGACCTGACATGGAACCGTTCATCACCCACACGGGTGTCGGAGTTCCGCTGCAGCGCAGCAACGTCGACACCGATCAGATCATTCCCGCCGTCTACCTCAAGCGCGTCACCCGCACGGGCTTCGAGGACGGACTGTTCGCCGGATGGCGCGGCGATCCGGACTTCATCCTCAACAACGAACCGTGGAGCAACGGGTCGGTCCTGGTGGCCGGACCCGACTTCGGTACCGGTTCCTCGCGCGAGCACGCGGTCTGGGCGCTCATGGACTTCGGCTTCCGCGTAGTGATCTCCTCGCGCTTCGCCGACATCTTCCGCGGCAACTCCGGCAAGGCAGGTCTGGTGGCCGCGCAGGTGGAGCAGTCCGACGTCGAACTGCTGTGGAAGCGTCTCGAGGCCGAGCCGGGCTTGGAGATCACCGTGGATCTGGACGCGAAGACCGTCACCGCCGGTGACCTCGTGGTTCCGATGCAGATCGACGACTACACGCGCTGGCGTCTGATGGAGGGGCTCGACGATATCGGCCTCACCCTGCGCCAGACCGACGCGATCACCGAGTACGAGAAGCAGCGTCCGTCGTTCAAACCGACCACCTTGCCGTGACATAGGCGAGAAACCATCGGGAGCCTCACGGCGAGAGACGATTTCGACTCTTGCCGTGAGGCTTCTGTTCTGCGCCCGAACTTCTCAGAAGAATTTGTGCTGGTTGCGCAATTTTGTGCCGTAACCCGTTTACCGTGTGGATTAGCTGGCACGACCCGGCCAGTGGAAATCCTGCGGAGGTACGGATGAACAAAGCAGAACTCATCGAGGAACTGACGAAGAGACTCGATGCGGATAGAAAGACCGCCACCAAGTTCGTCGAGCAGACGATCGACTCCATCGTGCGGGCGGTGAACAAGGGCGAGAGCGTCACGATCACCGGTTTCGGCGTCTTCGAGAAGCGGCGACGCGCAGCCCGCGTGGCTCGAAACCCGCGCACCGGCGAGACGGTGAAGGTGAAGGCCACGTCGATCCCGGCGTTCCGTCCGGGGGCACAGTTCAAGGCGATCGTCTCCGGCAAGCAGAAGCTGAAGGCCGGGCAGCCGGCGGTGAAGCGCGCCGCAGCAGAGTCCGCGTCCGACGCGAAGGCCGCTCCGGCGAAGAAGGCGAGCGCCGCGAAGAAGGCCGCGCCTGCCAAGAAGACTGCGGCCAAGAAGGCGGCCCCGGCCAAGAAAGCGGCGCCCGCCAAGAAGGCGACAGCGACGAAGGCCACCGCGACCAAGGCCACCGCTACCAAGGCCACCGCAGCCAAGGCCGCAGCCAAGAAGACGCCTGCGAAGGCGGCGGCACCGGCCAAGAAGGCGACGGCAGCCAAGAAGACCGCAGCTAAGTCGACCGCAGCCAAGAAGACGGCAGCGAAGTCGACGGCAGCCAAGAAGACGGCAGCGAAGTCGACGGCAGCCAAGAAGACAGCAGCCAAGACCACCGGAAAGAAGGCCGCCGACTAGCCACTTCACCGACCGCCAAAGGGTACTCAACGATTCGGCCCCCGCTCGCGCGTGCGAGCAGGGGCCGAAGTTGTCTCAGCGTTGCCGTCAGCCGCCGAGCGGACTGGGGATGTGATCGGCGGCCACCAGATCGCCGTCGCGCAGGGTGAGGATCCACACGCTGCCCTTGAGATTGTCCGACGCGGGGAGTTCGACGCCGTCGGCGGCCGCCCACCGACGCAGGACACCGGGGATCACGCCGCCCTGACTACACACGGCGTGAATCGATCCGGACTTGGCGCCGATCTTGCGCAGCCGTTGATACGCGGCATCGGGATCGGCGTCGTACGCCTCCTCCGAGAGCGCCGTCTCCAACTTGATCTCGGTGCGCAGCGCTTCCGCCAGCGGTGTCAGCGTCTGGACGCAGCGTGTCCGGTCCGCCGCGTGCAGGCGGTGGGCACCGTACAGCGGTAGCAACTCGCGCAACGCTGCCGCCTGCTCCAGGCCCGCGTCGTCCAGCGGCCGCAACGTGTCGTCGCCGTCCCACTCCTCGGGGCTGCCTGCCCACGCATGGCGTACGACGATCAATGTGTGCAACTCGCGGATCGGCCGGGCGACGAACGCGTGCAGCACGGCCTCATCGGCCGGATAGCTCACCTTGGCGATCGCGTCCGGCACCGACAGCCAGGTCAGGTCGTCGCACTCGTGGCTGGCGTGGAATCCGCCGCCGACCGCCTCCATGGCCCAGTAGCCGACCCGCTTCGGCGCACCCGAACCGAGGCGATAGCCGACCGTCTGCAGATGGTGACCGATCCGGACGTCGTAGCCCGTCTCTTCGACGAGTTCGCGAGCGGCGGTCACCGGCAGGATCTCTCCGGGTTTGGCCTTGCCCTTGGGTAGCGACCAGTCGTCGTACCGGGGGCGGTGGACCAGGGCGACCTTCACCCCGGCCGAGGCGCTGGGCTTCCACAGGACGCCGCCGCCGGCCCACACTGTCCGCATCGGTCGGCCCATCAGGACTTGGTCGGATCGGCGTGATGTCGGTGCCGGAGCATCATCTGACGCTGATGATCGCGGACCTGCTCGCCCGCGGCGGGCTGGGCCTGCCAGCTGCCGTCGGCGCGCAGCTCCCAGCAGCGAGTGCGCGGGTCCAGCGCCGAGACGAAGATGTCCTCGAGGTCGGCGGTGAGCCTGCGATCGCGTACCTGCGCCATCACCTCGATCCGACGATCGAGGTTGCGGTGCATCATGTCGGCGCTGCCGATCCAGTACTCGTTCTGCGCACCGAACTGCAGAATCCGCGAGTGCTCCAGAAACTGACCGAGGATCGACCGGACGACGATGTTCTCGCTGAGCCCCTCGACGCCGGGCCGCAGCGCGCAGATCCCGCGGACCACCACCTCGACCGGAACGCCCGCCTGCGACGCGCGGTACAGCGCATCGATCACCTGCTCGTCGACCAGGGCGTTGGCCTTGAGCCGAACGCGTGCCCGCTCGTCGCCTGCGCGGTGCGCGGCGATCTCGTTGTGGATGCGGTCGATGATGCCGGTGCGGATGCCGTGCGGGGCAACCAGCAGATTGCGATACTCCTGCTTGCGCGAGTAGCCGGTCAGCGTGTTGAACAGGTCGGTCAGGTCCGCGCCGATCTCCGGCGCAGCGGTGAACAGGCCCACGTCCTCGTAGAGACGCGCGGTCTTGGGGTTGTAGTTGCCGGTGCCGATGTGGCAGTACCGGCGCAGCGTCGATCCCTCGCGGCGGATCACCAGGCACGTTTTGCAATGCGTCTTGAGCCCGATCAGGCCGTACACGACGTGAACGCCGGCCTGCTCCAGTTCGCGAGCCCATTTGATGTTGGCCTGCTCGTCGAAGCGAGCCTTCAACTCCACCAGCGCCACCACCTGCTTGCCCGCGGCGGCCGCGTCGATCAGTGCGCGGACGATCGGGGAGTCACCCGATGTGCGGTACAGCGTCTGCTTGATCGCGAGGACCTGCGGATCGGCGGCGGCCTGCTCGATGAAGCGCTGGACGCTGGTGGAGAACGAGTCGTACGGGTGCTGAACCAGCACGTCGCCGTCGCGGAGGGTCGAGAACACGCTCTTCGGCGTCTCGCGCTCGCCGAACGCCGGGTGGGTGGCAGGCACGAACGGCCGCTCCTTGAGCTGCGGGCGGTCGACGCCGTAGATCTGCCAGAGGCAGGTCAGATCGAGCAGCCCGGGGATCGCGACGACGTCGGCGGGGTCGACGTCGAGCTCACGGAGCAGCAGTTCGAGCATGTGCTCGGTCATGTCATCGCCCACTTCGAGGCGGACCGGAGATCCGAAGCGGCGGCGCGCGAGTTCCCGCTCGAGGGCCTGCAGCAGATCCTCGTCGCGGTCCTCGTCGACCTCGAAGTCGGCGTTTCGGGTCACACGGAAGACGTGGTGCTCCACGATGTCCATGCCGGGGAACAGCTCGGAGAGATTGGCCGCGATCAGGTTCTCGACGGGGAGGAAGAGTTCGGCGGGCGGATCGTCCGGCTCACCGGGGACCAGATGATCGACGCGCACGAACCGCGGAACGTTGTCCGGAACCTTCACACGTGCGAAGTGCTCGCCCCCGAAGGCACCCGTGCCGCCGCTCGCTTCGCTGCCTGCCCGGTCGCGAACCGTCACGGCCAGGTTGAGGCTCAGGCCGGAGATGTAGGGGAACGGGTGCGCCGGATCCACCGCGAGGGGCGTCAGGATCGGAAACAGCTCGTTGTGGAAGTGCTCTCGCAATCGCGCGTGCTGGACCGCGTCGAGATCTTCCCACCGAACGATTCTGATGTTCTCCGCGGTGAGGGCGGGCAGCACGGAGTCGCGCAAGACGCGAGCGTGGCGGTCGGCGACCTTCTGGCTGCGCGCGGCGATCATCTGCAACTGTGCGCGCGGCGATCGGCCGTCGGCGGACCGGACAGACAGGCCGGTCTCGTCGCGACGCTTGAGTCCGGCCACCCGGACCATGAAGAACTCGTCGAGATTCGAGGCGAAGATCGCCAGGAACTTGGCGCGTTCCAGCAACGGCAGCGAGACGTCCTCGGCCAGAGCCAGAACGCGCGAGTTGAAGTCGAGCCAGCTCAGTTCACGGTTGAAGTAGCGGTCGACGGGGAGGTCGGCGGTCTCGTCCGGAGTGACCGTCTCCGCCGGCAATGCGGCAGGCAGATCGGTCTGGGGTTCGGTCTCGATTTCGTCCGTGGCACTCACGCGTCAATTGTGGCCTATCGGCGGGGTGCTGTCCCGGCGGCATTGGAGATTCGCGCGATTCGTGTCGCATCGGAGAGCGAGGCGCGCGATGCCAGTGCCTCGCGCGTGTGCGGTCCGGGCCCGAGCACAGCAGCGACGGCGAGATCGGCCGGGGTGTCGACGTCGGTGCGCAGTCGCGCCCACCGACGTCGCGCGGGGTCGAGTTCCGCAGCCCCCGCGCTGCGGTGCGCCGATGCCGAGTCGGCGCCGAACCGCGGCTCGAACGGCGACCCCGAGGGCAGCACGAGCAGGGCCGTGCCGTCGCCGCCGCGGTCGGCGACGAAGGCTGCGGCGGCACCGGCGGCGATCACCGCGGACGCCTCGTCGAACGCTTCGGCGAGGGTCGCCGCGTCGAGCGCGGCGAGGTCGGCCTGGAGGGCGGCGACCAGCGTGGCGGAGTCCGCTGCGGAGGTGAGGCCGTGCGCCAGGGCGGCGTTGAGCGGTGAGAGCGTCCCGGGTGCCGGTTCGGCGACCGCTCGGGCGCCGAACTCCCGCGCGAGGGCCTCGACGCCCGGGTCAGGGCTCACCACGACGATGTCGGCGACGCCCGCGTTGCGCACCGCAAGCAGGGTGTCGGCGAGCATCGCGGTCACCAGTGCGCGCCGGTGATCGTCCGACGCCACGGCGGTCGCCAGTCGCGACTTCGCAGCGTCGAGTCGCTTCACGGCGAGGACGACGGCGATCGAGTGCGGGTCGGGCATAGTCACCATGGTGCAGCACCGACCCCATTCGCGACGAAGCGCCCGACCGGGGCGATAGGCTGAACCGTAGTTTGTCCACCGGGCTAGGAGTGCGAGTTGCGAGCTGTAGTGATGGGTGCGGGGTCGTGGGGGACTGCCGTGGCGAAGGTCCTCGCGGACGCCGGCAACGACGTCAAGATCTGGGCCCGTCGGCCCGAACTGGCGGAGCAGATCAACACCGATCACGAGAACGGCGACTACCTCAAGGGCTACCCGCTTCCGGCGAGCCTGCGTGCCGTGGCATCGGTCGAGGAGGCACTCGCCGACGTCGACCTCGTGGTCTGCGCGGTGCCCTCGCAGTCGTTGCGCGGCAACCTCGAGCAGTGGCGCGAGCACCTGCCCGCCGACGCGATCCTGCTGTCGTTGGCGAAGGGCGTCGAGACCAGCACCGGCAAACGCATGAGTGAAGTGATCGCCGAGGTCACGGAGTTCCCGGCCCGCCAGATCGCGGTGCTGTCCGGCCCCAATCTGGCCAAGGAGATCGCGCAGGGGCAGCCCGCAGCCACGGTCATCGCCTGCGTCGACGAGGAGCAGGCCAAGCGCGTGCAGGCGGCGTTCGCCACCGGCTACTTCCGGCCGTACACCAACGTCGACGTGGTCGGATGCGAGATCGGCGGCGCCGCCAAGAATGTGATCGCTCTGGCCTGTGGCATGGCGGCGGGGATGGGCTTCGGCGAGAACACCCTCGCCACGATCATCACCCGCGGACTGGCCGAGACCATCCGACTGGGCGCGTCGCTCGGCGCGGACATCACCACGCTCGCCGGCTTGGCAGGCATCGGCGACCTGGTCGCCACCTGCTCGTCGCCGCTCTCGCGGAACCGGACCTTCGGTGCTCGACTGGGCGAGGGCGCCACTCTCGCCGAGGCTCAGGCGGCGACCAACGGACAGGTGGCAGAGGGCGTCAAGTCGTGTTCCTCGGTCCTGGCGCTCGCCAAGGCCAACGGCGTCGACATGCCGCTCACCGAGGCTGTCCACAAGGTGTGCCACGAGGGCATGTCGGTGCAGGACATGGTGAGCTCACTGCTGGGTCGCAGCACCAAGCCCGAGGTCTACGGCAGCAACGTGTAGCGGTTCGGCTCAGTTGCCGAAATCGAGCGGCGAGGCCTTCAGATGCTCGGCAATCAGCGCCGAGACATCGGTGATCGGAGCGTTGCCCGCACCCGCCGGAAGCCACATGGCGATGTACGGCCGGTGGTCGACGCTCACGTAGGCCTGCCCGACCCCGTCGACGGTGTCGGTCAGGAACCACTGGATCGGGTTGATCACCTGCAGCGAACTGGTCGGAGCGAAGTCGGCCGGGCGCTGCACGCCGCAGCGCAACACGATCGGATCGGAGTCGGCCTTGCGCCAGCGGACCGTGGTGTCGTCGATCGTCTTGTCGTTGAAGTCCCCGAGCTGGGCGGGCAGCTTCTCGATGAAGTCGGCGCACAGTTCGGCGCCGGGACCGCCGGTCGCGTAGCTCTCGACGGGCGACGGTGCGGGTTCGTCGCCGGAGTACTTCAGGGCGGCGAAGGCGATGAAGCCCGCGATCACCATGACGGGGACCGCGATCAGGGTGGCGATGAGGGCGGGGCTCAGTCGCGGCTCATCGGACTGACCGGTCTCCACCGGCTGGTCCTCCACCGGCTTGTCGTCGCGTGATTTCTCCTCGGACACATCGCTCATGCTGCCAGTCTGGCCGACCCGCCGCCCGTCGGGGAAATCGCAGGTGCGTCGGTGTCGGACGAGAGCGGTAGCATCGTCGCCGTGAAGACGGTGGGTGAGGTCGGCGAGCGAGCCCTGATCGCGATGTTCACCGAGGCTGCGAAGTCGGGTCCCGGCGACGTCGTCATCGGGTCCGGCGACGACGCCGCAGTGTTCGTTCCGAGCGGTCCCGTCGTGGTCAGCACGGACACCGCGGTGGCCGGCCGCCACTTTCGTTTCGACTGGTCGAGCCCCCGCCAGATCGGTGCGCGCGCGGTGGTGCAGAGCGCCGCGGACATCGCCGCGATGGGCGGTGTGCCGACCGGGATCGTCGTCTCGATCGGGTGTCCGCCGAGCACGCCCGTTGAGCGCGTCCTGGAGTTGAACGCAGGCATCGTCGCGCAGTCGCACGCCTACGGCGCCCGCGTGCTCGGCGGCGACCTGGTGTCGTCGGCCGAGGTGATCCTCACAGTCACCTCGCTCGGCGTGCTCGACGGCACCGCGGCGGTGGCGCTGTCGGGGGCGCGGGTCGGCGACGTCCTGGCTATCAGCGGGCCGCTGGGTGGACCGGCGGGCGGGCTCGCGGCGCTGGCCGTGGTGGAACACGGCGCGGACCGCGCGCTTCTCGACCGCTTCTCGTCGTTGGTCGGCGACTACCGGCTGCCGCAGCCCGATCTCTCGCAGGGACGCATTGCCGCGGTCGCGGGCGCGCACGCGATGACCGACGTCTCCGACGGACTGGTGGAGGAGTTGATCACCCTGTCGGCGGCGTCGCTGGTGCGCCTGGACGTCGACTCGTCGCGCGTGCCTCGGGCTGCGGGGCTCATCGAACTCGGCGCGGCGCTCGGGGTCGACCCGCTGCGCTGGGTGCTCGGTGGGGGTGAGGAGCACCAACTCCTTGCGTCGTTCGCCCCCGACACCGTGCCCGCCGGGTGGACGGTGATCGGCGCGGTGTCCGAGGGTGCGCCCGGCGGTTGGGTCGACGGGGACCCGGTCGGTGAGATCCGCGGGTGGCAGTCGTTCACCGACACCTGACCTGATTAGATCGACGCATGGCTGTCTACGCACTCGGCGATCGTGAGCCGGTTCTCGGAAAAGACGTGTTCGTTCACCCCGACGCGACGGTGATCGGGGCGGTCACCCTCGCTGACGGGGTCTCGATCTGGCCCGGCTGCGTGTTGCGTGGCGACTACGGGACCATCACGATCGGGGAGCGCAGCAACATCCAGGACGGAACCGTCATCCACTGCACTTTCGTCGACGCCACGGTCCTCGGCGCCGGCTGCGTGGTGGGCCATAACGCCCACATCGAGGGCTCGACCATCGGTGACAACTGCCTGATCGCGTCCGGATCCATCGTGTTGAACCGATCGGTGATCGGCGCGGGCTCGGTGATCGGGGCCGGTGCCGTGGTGCCCTACGGATTCGAACTGCCCGAGCGGTCGATGGCGCTGGGCGTCCCGGCCAAGATCCGCGAGGGCTACCAGGTGCACGAAGGACACGTGGACCAGAACGTGGAGCTGTACTACCAGAACGCGCAGTACTACCGACAGAACCTGCGGAGGCTGGACTAGCGCATGGCTGCCGAACCGCTGTCCGAACTTATCGATCCGGGCTGGGCGCAGGCACTGGAGCCCGTGGCGCCGGTGGTCGCGCAGATGGGCGAGTTCCTGCGCGCCGAGAGCGCCGCGGGCCGCGCGCACCTGCCGACCGGGGCGGCCATCCTGCGGGCGTTCACCCACCCGTTCGACGACGTGCGCGTGCTGATCGTCGGGCAGGACCCGTATCCCACGCCGGGCCACGCCGTCGGCTTGAGCTTCTCGGTGGCGCCCGACGTCCAACCGATCCCGCGGTCGTTGCAGAACATCTACAAGGAGTACTGCGACGATCTGGGCTATCCCCGCCCGGCCAACGGCGACCTCACGCCGTGGGCCGAGCAGGGCGTCCTGCTGCTCAATCGGGTGCTCACCGTGATGCCGGGCGAGCCGGCCTCGCACCGCAACAAGGGGTGGGAGGCGGTCACCGAATGCGCCATCAAGGCGCTCGCCGCGCGCGATGAACCGTTGGTCGCGATTCTGTGGGGCAATGACGCGCGGCGACTGGCCGAATGGCTGCCGGACGTGCCGACCATCGAGTCGGTCCACCCGTCGCCGCTGTCGGCCTCGCGCGGCTTCTTCGGCTCCCGACCGTTCTCGCGGGCCAACGCCGAACTCCTCGACCTCGGCGGCGACCCGGTGGACTGGCGACTGCCGTAGGCGACGTCGGTCGCTACCGCACGCCGCGGTAGTCGGGGGCGCGCTTGGCCAGGAACGCATCGACGCCCTCGACGCCCTCGGCACTGGCGCCGAGCGCGGAGATCGACGCCGCCTCGGCCGTCAGGTGATCGCTGAGCGAGGCGGTCGCCGACGCGTGCACCAGATGCCGGATGGCGCGATGCGATCCACGCGGTCCGGCGGCGAGCTTCGCGGCGACCTCGTACGCGGTCTGCTGCACGGCGTCGTCGTCGACGATCTCTGAGAGGATGCCCAGCTCCAGTGCACGCTCGGCGTCGAGGATCTGGTCGGTCATGATGATGTAGCGGGCGCGGGCGGCACCGACGATGCGCGGCAGCTGCCACGACATGCCGCCGTCGGGCGACAGGCCGATGCCGGGGTACGCGGGGCGCAGTTTGGTCGAGGCACCGCCGATCGCGACGTCGGCGTGCAGCACCATGCTCATGCCTGCGCCTGCCGCCCACCCCTGCACCGCGGCGACGACGGGGAGCTGAGTCTCGAAGAGGAACTCGATGGTCGAGTGGAGATCGTCGGCCAGGCCGCGCAGGTAGTCGCCGCGGTCGTCGGCGCCGGCGAACGCGCCGACATTCCCGCCCGCGCAGAAGTTCTTGCCGTCGCCGCGCAGCAGGACAGCGTCGGCGTCGAGCGTGCCGCGGGCTACGGAGCGCAGTGCCTCGCGCGCCTCGAGGACCAGTCCGTGGTCGAGGGAGGTGCCAGCGCTGCTGGTGGAGAGGGTGAGGGTGAGGACGCCGTTGTCGTCCACGCGAATCAGATCGGAAGCCATGTCGGGTACTTTACGGAACGTTCGGTCGCCGAGCCTCGGTGCGGGTGGGCCGGGCGTCCGGAACCGAGTTTCCGTCGCCGTGATCGCAATCCGGACCGGCGCATTTCCCTCCCGTACTTTCCCGGCCCGTACTTTCCCGGCCCGTACTTTCCATGCCCCGCACAACGAGAATCGCCGCCCGACGGTGTCGGACGGCGATTCGCGAAGACTTCAGACGGCTCAGGCCTTGACGGTCTTGCCTGCCTTCAAGCACGAGGTGCACACGTTCTGGCGCTTCTTGTTGCCGGGGGCAACCTCAACGCGCACGGACTGGATGTTCGGGTTCCAGCGCCGGTTGGTGCGCCGGTGCGAGTGCGAGACCGACTTGCCGAAGCCAGGGCCCTTACCGCAAACGTCACATACGGCAGCCATGTTCGAACTCCCTTGGTAGAAAATCGTGGTCATTGTATCCACCGACTGTGAGCGCAGCAGTGCGCGCCGCAGCAATCAGCAACCTGACTAGAGTAACCGGCCGACGGCGAGGGGCCAAATCGGACGCCTCGCAGTGTGCGGATCCGCGACCTGTGGGCCGCTGGGTGTCGGCGGGGGACGGTAACCTCAGGCACACAGTAGGCGATCAGGGTCGGCGTGCCGGCGGGGACAGGAAGGTGGGTGGTCGTGCCGTTGCATACGGGAGACAGCAGCACCGCGATCAATCCGCAGCTCATCAGGGACTGGGCGCAGGCGTGCGCGGAGGGCCTGGAGACCATGCGCGCCGAGATCAACGCCCTCAACGTGTTCCCGATTCCCGACTCCGACACCGGCAGCAACATGGCGAGCACGATGGCCGGTGCGGTCGCGGCGCTCGACGCCCTCACCGACCAGAGTGATCTGCCCACCGTCACGCGCACGCTCGCCGAGGCCGCCGTCTCGAGCGCCCGCGGGAACTCGGGGATCATCCTGTCGCAGGTGCTGATCGGCCTGGCCGATGCCGCCGATCTCGCCGTCGCCGAGAACGATCCCAGTTTCAACCGACTGGTCAAGAACGGACTCCGGCTGGGTGCCCTCGCCGCGCGTCGCGCCGTCAGTGAGCCGCGCGACGGCACCATCCTCACGATCCTGAAGGTCGCCGCCGACAGCGCGTCGGCCCATGTCGACGGCTCACCCGCTGATCTGTCCCGGGCAGTCGCCGACGACTGCTCCGAGGCCCTGGAGTTGACCCCGGAGCAGATGCCCGAGCTAGCGAGTGCGGGCGTCGTCGACGCCGGCGCGCGCGGGTTCCTCGTGATGGCCGATGCGTTGGTCCTGGTGGTGACCGGAGTCGCCAACAAGCGCCGCGCCTACCGCGGCATCCTCACCGTCGGCGGCGGGCTCACCGGGCACGACGACGGCGAGTGCGTGGATCCCGGCGACACCGATTTCGAAGTGATGTACCTGCTCGACGCGACCGACGGCTCGAAGATCGGCGTGCTGCGGGACCGACTGGGCGAACTCGGCGACTCCATCGTCATCGTCGGCGACAACTCCGCGGAGTCCGAGCGGTTCTCGGTCCACGTCCACACCAATGAGCCCGGCTCCGCCGTGGAGGCCGGCATCGCGGTGGGGGTGCTCTCGGACATTCGCATCAGCTGTTTCGCGCTCGACGCCATCCGTTCGGCGCCGGGCGCCAACGACCCGCCGCCGCGCTATAAGCGTGCGGTGGTGGCACTGGTGACCGGCGACGGCGCCGCTGAGCTCTTCACCGAGGCCGGGGCCACGGTGGTCCGTGCCGATCACGGTGTCCACCCGGCGACGCTGACCGAGGCCATCCGCGCGGCCGACAGCGCCCACGTGATCGTGATGGGCAACGGGATGATGTCGTCCCAGGACCTGGTGCAGGTCGGTGCGCAGGCGCGGTCGTCGCAACGGTCCGTCGTCTTTCTGCCGACGCTGTCGATGGCGCAGTGCCTGTCGGCCCTGGCCGTCCACGAACCCGACCAGGAGTCGGATGTCGACGCGTTCGCGATGGCCGAGGCCGCGGCGGGCACGCGGTGGGGCTCGCTGGTGCGATCCAACACCAAGATGATGACGCTCGCGGGCACCTGCGAGATCGGCGACACCCTCGGACTCATCGGATCCGACGTCCTGGTGATCGCTCCGGAGCAGCGGCAGGCGGCCACGGCGCTGCTGGACCTGATGCTCGCCACCGGCGGGGAGATGGTGACGGTGCTTGCCGGTCGCGACCTCGACGACGACGCGCGGGCCGCGATCGCCGCGCACGTGCGCGCGCACTATGCGGGCATCGAGTTGGCGCTGTACGAGGCCGGGCAGTCGAAGGACCTGCTTCAGGTGGGAATCGAGTGATGCTGACGACCGCGTCGCTGCTCAGCGAATCGTCCGTCGACCCCGACCTCGTCAAGAAGCTGGGGGGCCTGGAGCTCACGACCGTCGGGGAACTGCTCCGCTATGCCCCGCGCCGCTATCTTCGCCGCGGCCACCTCACCGAGTCGGAGCGACCGGAGCCGGGCGAGTGGATCACGGTGATCGGGCGCATTCAGAAGGCGCAGATGATCTCGATGAAGCGCCGGTACGGGCAGTTCCTCAAGGTGGTCGTCAACGACGGTCGTGCCAACTACGAGGCCAGCTTCTTCAACGCCCGCTGGATTCAGAAGGTCCTCAAACCGGGTACGCGCGTCGCGATGGCGGGCACGGTGAAGCTGTTCCGGGACCAGATCCAGCTGTCGCACCCCGACTGGATGGTGATGCCCGAGGACGACGGCATCGACGTCGTCGGGAACGCCGCCATGATCGGTGAGATGTACGCCGAGGGCGCCGACGACCATGACGCCGGCGACGGCAAGGACGGTAAGGGTCAGCGCGGGTCCACCGCCTCGGCCGACGATGTCATCAACTTCTCGCGCGACATCATCCCGATGTATCCGGCGACCAAAGAGGTGCAGACCTGGGAGATCTGGCGCGCGGTGCGTCAGGTCCTCGGCGAGACGGCGCCCGCCGAAGACGCGCTCACCGAAGGCCAGCGCACCGAGCGCGGTCTCATCACCAGCGCCGAGGCGATCCAACACGTCCACCTGCCCGACAGCCTCGACGAGATCGAGTCGGCGCGCGGTCGGCTGAAGTTCGACGAGGCGCTCGCGGTGCAGGCCGAGTTGGCGCGGCGGCGGTTCAGCGCCGTCGCCGAGTCGGCGCAGTCGTGCAAGCACGTGCCCGGCGGGCTGGAAGACCAACTGCTCGCAAGTCTCCCGTTCGAGCTCACCGGAGCGCAGCGGGACGTCCTCCTCGAGATCGGCGAGGACCTCGTCGACGAGCACCCCATGAGCAGGTTGCTGCAGGGTGAGGTCGGCTCCGGTAAGACGCTGGTCTCGCTGCTCGCGATGCTCCGCGTGGTCGACAACGGGCATCAGTGCGCCATCCTCGCTCCCACCGAGGTGCTGGCGGCGCAGCACTATCGCACCGTCATGACGATGCTCGGCGACCTCGCGCGCGCCGGTGAACTCGGAGCGGCCGACGGCGCCACCAGCGTCGGGCTGCTGACCGGTTCGCTCGGCACCGCGGCCAAACGAAAGGTGCTGCTCGACGCCGTCACCGGCGATGCGGGCATCGTCATCGGCACCCACGCCCTGCTCGAGGAGCACGTCGAGTTCTTCGACCTCGGGATGGTGGTCGTCGACGAGCAGCACCGCTTCGGCGTGGAGCAACGCGACATCTTGCGCGGCAAGGGTCGTGGCGACACCCGCCCGCACTTCCTGGTGATGACCGCGACCCCGATCCCGCGGACCGTCGCGATGATCACCTTCGGCGACCTCGAGACCTCGGTGATGGCCGAACTTCCGCGCGGTCGCCAGCCGATCAAGACCACCGTGGTCCCGATGAAGAACCAGAAGTGGATCGACCGCGCGTGGGCGCGCGCCAACGAGGAGATCGACGCGGGTCGTCAGGTCTACGTGGTGTGCACCAAGATCGGCGACGAGCAGAGCAACGCCAAACGAGCCAAGAGCAAGAAGGACAGCGAGTCGGAGGCCGACGACGACACCGTCTCGGTCCTCGACCTCGCCGAGCAGTTGGCGGCCGGCCCGCTCGCCGGTCGGCGGATCGGCATCCTGCACGGCAGGCTGCCCGCCGACGAGAAGAACGACGTGATGGACGCGTTCACGCGCGGTGACATCGACGTGCTGGTCGCCACCACCGTCATCGAAGTGGGTGTCGACGTCCCGAACGCCACCATGATGGCGATCGTCAACGCCGAACGGTTCGGCGTCAGTCAGCTGCACCAGCTGCGCGGACGCGTCGGCCGCGGTCAGTTCGCCGGACTCTGCCTCCTGATGACCACCGCGAGCGACATGGGGCAGTCGATGGAACGGCTGCGCGCCGTCGAGGCCAGCAACGACGGCTTCGAACTCGCTCGTGTCGACCTCGCGCAGCGCCGTGAGGGCGACATCCTCGGATCGCTGCAGTCCGGCGGCAAGAGTTCGCTCAACTTCCTGTCGCTGATCGACGACGTGGAGGTGATCGCCGATGCGCGCGACCTCGCCGAGCAGATCGTGCTCGACGACCCCGACCTGCTGGCGCATCAGCCCCTCGCCGACCTGGTCCAGTCGATTCTGCTGCCGTCCCGCGTGGAGTACCTCGACAAATCGTGACCCCTGGGCACTAGCCTTTTCGCGCGTTTTGGCGGACCCTGGAGGTGTCGAGTTCGGCTCCAGACGGGCGGAGGACGGCCATGCGGATCTCGCAGATCTTGAATAAGAAGGGCAGCGGGGTCATCACCGTGCCCGCGACGTCCACGGTGCGCGGGCTGCTCGCCACCTTGGACGAATGGAACATCGGCGCGGTGTTGGTGGTCGGTGACGGCGGTGCGATCGCCGGGATCGCCTCCGAACGCGACGTGGTCCGCTGCCTGCACACCGGCGGCGCGTCGATCCTCGACGGCCCGGTCTCGGGAATCATGACCGCGGTGGTGCACACTTGCACGCCCGACGATCCGATCGAAGGTCTTCGCGAGATCATGACCGAGCATCGTGTCCGCCATCTTCCGGTGATGGTCGATGGTGAGCTCGTCGGCATCGTCAGCATCGGCGACGTGGTGAAGAACGCGATCGACCAGCTCGAAGCCGAGCGAGAGCACCTGGTGCAGTACATCCAGCACTGATTTCAGATCCGGCTCTGACCCGACCACCAGTGATCGCGGTCGGCGCCGCGTGTCGTGGAACCGGAACGGGCTGCGGCGCGTCCAATCTGTATGTGGCGTGCGGTGAGGCATCGGTGGCGATGGATCAGGTCGCACCGCAAACCCGGACGCGTGCGACTGACGGGCAAGCAGTGGGCGGTGCTGGTGGTGTTCGCGGCGACCGCCGTCGTCGTCGCGTCGGGCATCGGGGCGCCGCAGCGGAAGCCGTCGTCGGTCGACGTCTGGGCCGTTGCGCAGGCGCGCGCGGACCTCGCGACGGTGTCGGTGCTGGATCGGCGGCCGCCGCACGACCGCGACTATCGCCGTGACGCGTTCGGTCCGGCGTGGACCGATGACGCTCGGGTCAGCGGTGGCGGCAACGCCTGTGACACCCGCAATGATGTGCTGGCGCGCGATCTGACGGTCACCGCGCGGGTGGTCACGAGCAGCTGCGCCCAGGCAGTCGCAGCGGGGACGTTCGTCAGTCCGTACACCGGCCGCAGCATCGGGTTCCGGCGTGGACGATCGTCGGCCGCGGTCCAGATCGATCACATCGTTCCGCTCTCACTGGCCTGGGACCTCGGCGCCGCCGCGTGGCCCCAGAGCAGGCGGTGGTCGTTTGCGAACGATCCGCGCAACCTGGTCGCCGTCGACGCCGCCAGCAACCAGGCCAAATCCGACTACGAACCCGCGCGGTGGATGCCGCCGCTGCGCGGCTTCCACTGCCAGTACGCGGTGCAGTTCGTCGTGGTCCTCGTGGCCTACGATCTGCCGATCGACTCCCCGTCGCGCGATACCCTCGACGAGGCGTTGGGCGGATGCTGAGCGGGGAGGTGGACGATGACCGATCGTCACGTGGTGGTGAGTGCCGTCGTGATGCGCGACGACCGCGGTCGCGTCGTCACCGTGCGCAAGGTCGGCTCGAGCCTGTTCATGTTTCCCGGTGGCAAGCTCGATCCCGGCGAGACCTTCGCCGAGGCCGCGATTCGGGAGACGCGCGAAGAGCTGGGCGTCGAGCTCGACCCCGAGGTGCTGACGCCACTCGGTCGGTTCGTCGCCGACGCTGCGAACGAGGCGGGCTTCACGGTGATCGCCGAGGTCTTCGAGCATCCGCTGGTCGGCGTGCCCGTGGCGTCGGCGGAGATCGCCGAGCTCGCGTGGGTCCACCCGGCCGATCGTTCGCGCACCGACATCGCACCGCTCCTCACGGACGCGGTGTTCCCGGCCCTGGCCGAGGACGCTGACGGAGTCGGCCGCTCCTCCTGAGGGGCGATCTGCATAGAGCCTCGATCCGCGTCGGGAATGGTGGCTGCGAGCCACCATTCCCTACGCAATTCTCATCTGGCCGACGAGATGGCGCGGCGCATGCAGGCACGGGGCCAGGCGTCGAGCCCGGCTGCTGCCTCGCGCCGCCGGATCTCCCGCAGGCCCGGCGTCGCATCCGCGAGGTACGCGAAGCCGAGCAGCTCGTAGTACGGCCCGTTCCACGCGACATCGCGATACGTGGTGAGGGTCATCGCAGGGAGGCCCGCAGCTCGCGCCCAGTTCTCGCAGTGGTCGATGAGATCTCGGCCGATGCGTCGACCACGAAAGTCCGGATGGACCGACACCTGCTCGATGTGAGCGCAGTCGTCGACGATCTCAGCGAGCAGATACCCGCAGGGGCGGCTTTCGGCATCGATCGCCACCCAGGCCCGACCGTCGGCCACGTAGCCGAGGAGCGTGGCGATGGTCGCGGGCTCGTCGCCCGCGACCAGGTCCATGCCGAGGTCGGCGAATGCGGCTCCGGCAGCGATCTCGATGGCCTGCAGCACGGGCAGGTCGTCGGCGATCGCGAGCCGGATCGTCGGGCGGATTGCGTCCTTCAGCCTCACAGACCCTTCAGCCTCACAGACCCTTCAGCATGGTGCGCATCTC
>NZ_JAAYXO010000125.1 GCF_012515855.1 Gordonia sp. (in: high G+C Gram-positive bacteria) | reverse complement strand
GCGTTCTTCGGGTCCGCGGCGCTCCAGGCCGCCGCGTAGAGCACGATCCGCGACGCCAGATACGCGAACACCAGCAGGCCCAGAATGGGGCCGAATGCGGCGCCGGCCGGGCTCCCCAGCACCGACTGCAGGTACAGCCCGCTGACCGACTTCAGGATCTCGAAGATCACGGCGGTGCCGAGTGCGGGCCACACGATGGCCCGCACCGGGATCTTGCAGCGCGGCAGACCCGCGAGGACCATGAGGAACAGCAACCAGGTGGCGACGATGCTGATAATGATCGTCGCCACGCGCAGCAGCGCGAGCGTGACCCCGTTCTCCGGGATACCGACGAAATCCATGACGGCCGGGCCGACCGGGCCGGCCGACGCCACCGACAGTGCGATCGTCACGAGGAACACCAACCCCAGACCGACGAACATCCCGAGGTCGTAGACCTTGCCGAGCACAGCATTGCTCTTGATCCGACCGCCCCACATCTCGGTGAGCCCGTTGCGCATCAGGCCGATCCAGCCGATCCCGGTCAGGGCGGCCGAGATCAGTCCGATGATGCCGACGGCCCGGCGCGAAGCGATTGCCGAGTCGATCACCGAGTTCAACTGCTCGCCGAGTGCGCCCGGAATGTTCTTCACGATGGCGTCGGTGATGTCGGTGAGCAGCGTCGGATTCCAGACGAGGACGAACGCCGCGAGTGCGAAGGAGACCATCAGGATCGGCACCAGCGACAGAAAGCCGATGAAGCTGATCGCCGCGGCGTAGGCGTTTCCTCGGCGTTGGTTGTACCTGTCGAGCGTTGCCATGAGGTGTGCGAGGAGCGGCCAACGCTCCACCGCACGCTCCCAGAGTGCGGTCAGTCGCGCGACGATCTGTTTGATGCCGTCCATCCGGGTCCCCTCGTGCTTCTCTACGGTCGCGGAAGCAGGAAGCCCACCTTCTCGTACACGTCGTCGACGGTCGCGGAAGCCACCTCGCGCGCTCGCGCAGCACCGGCGGCCAGGATTCCGTCCAGGTAGGCGCTGTCGGCCAGGATCTCGTCGACCTTCCCCCGCAACGGCGTGACGAACTCGGTGAGGATCTCCGCCGTTTCGACCTTCAGATCACCGTAACCCTTACCGTCGTACGAACGGACGATTTCCTCCATACTGCGGCCGGTCAGTGCCGCCTGGATGGTCAGCAGGTTCGATACACCCGGCTTGTTCTCTCGATCGAAGGCGATGACGCGGTCGTTGTCGGTGACCGCCGATCGGATCTTCTTGGCCGACCGCTTCGGGTCGTCAAGCAGGCTGATCAGCCCGGAGTCGCTCTCGGCCGACTTGCTCATCTTGGCCGTCGGATTCTGGAGGTCGTAGATCTTGGCGAACTCCTCCACGATGTACGGCTTGGGCACCGTGAGCGCCTTGCCGAAGCGCTTGTTGAAGCGCTGGGCGAGGTCGCGGGTCAGCTCGAGGTGCTGGCGCTGATCCTCGCCGACCGGCACCTGATCCACCTGGAACGCGAGGATGTCCGCGGCCATCAGGATCGGGTAGGTGAACAGCCCGACGCCCGCGGAGTCGGTTCCGGCCTTGGCGGACTTGTCCTTGAACTGCGTCATCCGGCTCGCTTCGCCGAAGCCCGTCAGGCAGGTCAGCACCCAGGTGAGCTGGGCGATCTCGGGTACGTGCGACTGCACGTAGATGGTCGCACGCTCCGGATCCACGCCGACCGCCAACAACTGCGCCACGCTGCGACGCGTGCGGTCGCGCAGCACCTTCGGGTCCTGCGGCACGGTGATCGCGTGCATGTCGGGGATGAAGTAGAAGGCGTCGAAGTCTTCCTGCAGCTGCACCCACTGCCTGACCGCGCCGAGGTAGTTGCCGAGGTGGAAGGAGTCGCTGGTCGGTTGGATTCCGGACAGGACTCGGCGGCGCGGTTCAGGCGTGGTCATAGGTGCGATTGTTGCAGACCGACCTCCGCGGGCCTGCCGACGGGGATGGTCGGACCGGGCACCACGCGCCACCGGCGCCTGCGAGGGGTCGTCGACGGCTCGAAGTTCGTGCCAGTTTTCGTGCCAACGGCGGTCGCCGAATCGGGTTCCAGCGGGGCTCACCATTAGGTTGCAGACATCATGCCCAGAATCACCGCATCCCTCCCCGGCCGTCGCCGCACGTCCGCCCGACAGACCGTCTCCCGGACGGTCGCCATCACTGCCGCCGCCGCACTGCTCGGCGGCGGTGTCGTCGCCGTCTCTGCCTCGGCCGCGGGCACCGCGTCGGCCGCCGAGTGTCGAGCCGCCAGCAAGGATTCCAAGAAGGACCTCAGCACTGTCGGCGTCACCCACGACTACGCGAAGTCGGTGGCGATGACGGCGGGCGCCGGCTCCAAGGTCACCTACAAGATCGACGTCAGCACGAACGGCATCGGCAACCCCTACGTCCATTCCGTCGTCGACGTGCCGCCGAGCGGCTTCAGCAAGCCGACGGCCAAGGTCCGCGCCTTTCACGTCGTTGGCGGCCTCAAAGAGGAGTCGGTCCCGGTCGTCGCCGACGGCAAGGGCTGGAAGGTCGCCAACTCCGGCTGGATGGTCAACTCCAGCAATCCGCTGACCGTCTCGTTCACCTACAACCTGCCGCTGTCCAGCGTCCCCGGCGTGCCGGTGACCAGCGGCGGTATCGCGGTCACCGGCACGGCGGGCGTCGGCCACAACTTCCCCGACCTCACCGCGTGCTACCTCACCCGCGTCATGTCGCCCGGCGAGGCCATCGGCAGCGTCGGCGACGACCTCTCCAGCTCCGGATCCACCCAGAGCATCATCAGTGACATCACCTCCGGCATCGTCGGCGGCGTGCTCGACGGCGCCGGGAGCTAGTCCTACACAACACCCGACCAGGTCGTCCAAACAGCCCGCCTTCCTCGTCGAGGAAGGCGGGCTGTCGTCTGTTCGGTTGGCTATATCCGGACGTAACAGGTAAAAGAACAAAGGAGTGAATAAACATACAAGAGGAGTTTTTCCGTGAAGTCCGCCAGTTGTACTGGGCCGTTCCCCCTCACTGTGAGCGTGCGCACCGCCGCGTCCGCCGGTCTGGAACCTCCCGACAACTAGGTGATCTCTCTGACCTCTGATGCGGAGCCCGAACCCCGGTCTCCCCTACTGAGAAAGTGACTTCACCTTCGTGGAACTTCAACAACTCTCCGGTCCGTTTGTGGTCCTGCTGTTTCTCGCCTTCTTCGGCACCAGCGCGTTCATCGCGCTGCGGATCAGCAAGAAGTCCGAGAACGCCGACGGCTACATGACCGCCGGCGGCAACATCGGCTTCGGCATCTCGTCGGCCTCGATGACGGCCACCTGGATCTGGGCCGCCTCGATGTACGCATCGGCGACGTCCGGATTCACCTACGGTCTGTCCGGCCCCATTCATTACGGGCTCTGGGGCGCCCTCATGATTCTGCTGATCTACCCGTTCGGTCGGCGCATCCGGAAGGTCGCGCCCCGCGCGCACACGATCGCCGAGGTGATGTTCGCCCGGCACGGCCGCTCCAGTCAGCTCCTGCTCGCCGGATCCAACATCCTCGGCAGCGTCATCAGCCTCACCGCCAACCTGATCGCTGGCGGCGCGCTGATCGACATGCTCTCGCCGTTCAGCTTCACCCAGGGCGTCGTCGCGATCGCCGGCGGCATTCTGATGTACACCCTCTGGTCCGGGTTCCGGGCCTCGGTGCTGACCGACTTCGTCCAGGTGGTCTTCATGCTGGGCGCGGTGGTCATCATCATTCCGGTGGTCTTCTTCGCCGCCGGTGGCCCCGACCTCTTCGCCGCGGGCGCCGAGAATCTCACCGATCAGCAGGCGAACTTCTTCTCCTCGGACGCGTTCTTCAATCAGGGCGCCCCCTACATCGCGGCCGTCCTCGCCTACGCGATCGGCAATCAGACCATCGCGCAGCGACTGTTCGCGGTGCGTGAGGATCTCATCAAGAAGACGTTCGTCACCGCGACCGTGGGATACGGCTCCACCATCATCGGCATCGGCATGCTCGGAGTCATCGCCCTGTACGCCGGCATCACGCCGATGGACGACGACGTCAACAACCTGATTCCGCAGATGGCGGCGACCTACCTCAGCCCCGCGCTGCTGGCGCTGTTCTTCATCATGATCATCGGCTCGCTGTCGTCGACCGCCGACGCCGACCTCACCGCACTGGCGTCCATCGTGATGGCCGACGTGTACGGACAGGGCGTGGGCCGACGGAACGCCGACCCGGCCAAGATGGTGCTGATCGGACGGATCACCATGATCGTCGCGATCAGTGCGGCGCTGTACTTCACCGGATCGAACCTCAACATCCTCGACCTGCTGGTGTTCGTCGGTGCGCTCTGGGGCGCCCTGGTGTTCCCGGTGATCGCCAGCTTCTACTGGGATCGCGTCACCAACGTCGCGTTCAGCGTCTCGGTGATCGCCGCGCTCGCGGTGTTCATCCCGGTCCGTTTCGCGTGGATCGACATGTCCGGTGCCGTCGGCATCGGCTTCGACGTCCTCTCGACCATCGGCATCGGCGTGGTGTTCGGGCTGATGACCTTCGGCTTCCTCGGCAAGCGTGCAGCCCTCGTGGTCGGCGTGGTCTCGACCCTCGCGTCCGCGCCCTGGACCATCGGCATGCTCCACGAGTACACCGTGCTCTCGGGCAGCCTCGTCTCGTACTCGGTCAGCACCATCCTGTGCGTGGCCCTGACGATGCTCAACCGCGACCGCCGCTTCGACTTCGCCGTCATCGCGGAGACGACCGGAGACTTCGACGACCGCGACGCCGACGACGCCCCACCGGCCTCGGGTGAGACCCCGCTGGCCGTCAGTGCGCAACGAGAGGAGGAGAACCGATGACGACGTTCTGGCTGACCATTTACGTCCTGATCTGGCCGTTGTTGACCGCAGGCACCCTCGGGGTGATCGTGCGCGCCTTCTATCGCGAATGGCGTGAGGCCCGCGACGAAGGCCGCGAGATGATCTGATCCGCCACGCCGCCGGTCACGCGAACTGCGCGTTGACCGGCGCATGGTCGGACCAGCGCAGGTTGTAGGCGTCCGCGCGGTCTACCCAGGTCTTCGTGACGCGCTGTGCGAGCGCCGGGGTCGCGAGGTGATAGTCGATGCGCCAGCCCGCGTCGTTGTCGAATGCCTTGCCGCGCCACGACCACCACGCGTACGGACCGGCGACGTCGCCGTGGTGTTCGCGGGCGATGTCGACCCAGCCGGCCTCCACCAGGCCGGCCACCCATTCACGCTCGTGCGGCAGGAAGCCCGCGTTCTTGACGTTGCCCTTCCAGTTCTTGATGTCCCGCTCGTCGCGCGCGATGTTCCAGTCCCCCGCGACCACCACCTGACCGTCGCCCGCGAGGAGCTTGTCGAGGTAGGGGCGGAAGGCGTCGAGAAAACGCACCTTCTCGTGATACTTCTCGACGTCCTTCTCGTTCTCGGTGAGCGCCGCACCGGTCGGCAGGTACAGACTCGCCGCCGTGACGGTCTGGCCTGCGACGTCGAAGTCGGCCTCGATGTAGCGGCCCGAATCATCGAACTCGTCGCTGCCGAAGCCGATGCGGACCGCACTCGGTTCGCGGCGCGACAGGATGCCGACGCCCGCGCGGCCCTTAACGGTCGACTCCGCGTGCGCCAGATGCCACCCCGCGTCGAGCGCGGGCTGCAGCGCCTTGCGTGCGAGCGTGTCGGTGGCGCGGACCTCCTGCATCAAGACGATGTCGGGCGCGGTCTGCTCGAGCCACGGCAGCATGCCGAGATTCTCTTTCGAGCGGTGCTTGACCGCGGCGCGGATCCCGTTGACGTTGACGGAGCTGATGGAGAAAGGCGAGGTGGTCACGGGACACCAGTGTATCGGTCGCGGGAGCCTGCTCGAGCCCTGGCGAACCGCCGTCAGCGCCCCACCGGGATCGGTTCCTCGCGCTGCTTCGGCGCCTCGCCGGACCGTCGCGCCGCCACCACGGCGACGCCCAGCACCACCACTCCGGCCACCGCGAACCCCGCGCCGACGATCGACGGCGCTCGATAGCCGAAGCCCTGCGCGATCACCAGTCCACCCACCCACGCACCGATCGCATTCGCGACGTTGAGCGCGGAGTGGTTGAGTGCGGCAGCGATGGTCTGCGCGTCGTGGGCGACATCCATCAGGCGCGTCTGCAGGCCCGGGATGGCCGTCGATCCGGCACACCCCACGAAGAAGGCGACGATCACCGCCGGCCATCCGGTCGAGACCAGCGCCGCGAACAGCACCAGGGTCACCGCCGCCGCGGCCATGCCGATGGCGATGGCGCGGTCGCCGAGCGAGTCGGCCAGCCGTCCGCCGACGTAGTTGCCGGTGACCATGCCCGCGCCGAACAGCATCAGCGCGATGGGGACGGCGCTCTCCGAGAGGCCGCCGAGTGAGGTCAATGCCGTGTTCAGGTAGGTGTAGAACGCGAAGAAGCCCCCGAAACCGACGGTGCCCACCAACAGCGTCAGCCAGATCTGGCTGCTGCGGAGGCCGCCCAACTCCGTGGTCGGTGACGTCAGTTTCATGCCCCGCAGGTCGGGCAGCACCCACCACAGCGATGCGACGGTCAGCACACCGATCACCACGACCAGCGCCATCGCCGACCGCCAGCCCAACGCCTGCCCGAGCCAGGTGGCCGCGGGCACGCCCAGCACGTTGGCGACCGAGAGACCCATCATCACCTTGCCGACGGCGATCGCCCGCTTGCCGGGGCCCGCCAGGTGAGCGGCAACCAGCGCGGCGACTCCGAAGTACGCCCCGTGCGGCAGTCCGGCGACGAATCGAGCGGCCATCAGCGACGAGTAGGTGGTCGCGGCGATGCTCAGGGCGTTACCGAGGGTGAAGGCGATCATCAGCGCGATCAGCAGGGTTCGGCGGGAGACCCGTGCCGCCAGCACCGCGATGACGGGTGCGCCGACCACCACGCCCAGCGCGTACGCCGAGATCAGGTGCCCGGCGACCGGCTCGGTGACGCCGAGGTCCGCGGCGATGTTCGGCAGCAGCCCCATCGCCACGAACTCGGTGGTCCCGATGCCGAAGCCGCCGAGCGCCAGGGCCAGAATCACCCAGCCCACCCGTCGGGTCGACAGGTGGGCTGGTGATTCGTTCTGCTCGGCTCTGGCCTGCTCGGCTTCGCTCGGCGCGACTGGGGTGCTCACCCGAGGGGCAACCACGCATGTGCGCCGAGCATTCCTCAGCCGTCGGTGATGTCAACCACGTCCGCGGCGACGCGCGTCAGCGACTCCCCGTCGCGGCCAGGAAGCTACCTGCGCGCACCGTCCCGAGGTCCGGCGTCGGCACGCCGTCGCGGACCACGCACTTGCCGCCGACCAGGACGGCAGCGACGGTGTCGTCGTTACGGTTCACCATGCGCGAGAGTCCGTCGTACTCCGGGACGGGCGACTCCGCGTAGTCGTCGAGCGAGTCGT
>NZ_JAAYXO010000124.1 GCF_012515855.1 Gordonia sp. (in: high G+C Gram-positive bacteria) | reverse complement strand
GGCGACGTCGCAGCGGGCACCCGTCGTCATCATCGGTGCCGGTCCGACCGGTCTGAGCGCAGCGGCACTGCTCGCCGACTTCGGTGTCCCCAGCGTGGTCCTGGAGCGCTGGGAGGACGTCTACCCTCAGCCGCGAGCCGTGCATCTCGACGACGAGGTCTACCGGATCCTGGCCCGGCTCGGCCTCGCCGAGGCGTTCGAGCACATCTCCCGCCCCGCCCGTGGCCTGCGTCTGGTCACCGACTCGCTGGACCTCATCGCGGAGTTTCCCCGCGGTGAGGACATCGGTGTTCACGGATTCCCGGCGGCGTCGATGTTCGATCAGCCCGAACTCGAACGGCTGCTGCGGGACGCGGTCGCGGCTCGCGACCTGGTCACGGTGCGCGGAGGTGTGGAGGTCGTCGACATCTCCCAGCGCGACTCGTCGGTGATCGTGCACGCCGCTGATCGCAGCACGGGGGAACGCCTCACCGTCGAGGGCGCCTACCTCCTCGGCTGCGACGGAGCGGGCAGTCTGACCCGGTCCGTCGTGGGGGCGCACTGGCGCGACTTCGGGTTCAGCCAACGATGGCTCGTGATCGACGTCGAGACGACCGCCGATCTACGGCAGTGGGAAGGCGTGCAGCAGGTCTGCGACACTCGGCGCGCGGCCACGTACATGCGCATCGGTGACGATCGCTACCGGTGGGAGTTTCAGCTCCTGGACGGCGAATCCGCCTCGGACTACGCCGATCTCGCGGCGGTGCTGCCGCTGATGCGGCCCTGGCTGCCCCGAGCCGCCGATCTCGATCTGCGGCTGGTCCGCTGCGCGGAGTACACGTTCAACGCCCGAGTGGCGGACCGCTGGCGGCACCGCCGGATCTTCCTCCTCGGCGACGCCGCGCACCTCACCCCGCCGTTCATCGGGCAGGGGATGGGCGCCGGGATCCGCGACGCGGCGAATCTCAGCTGGAAGCTGGCAGCCGTCCTGGCCGGCGGCGTACCGGAGTCGAGTCTCGACAGCTACGAGAGCGAACGGAAGCCCCACACGACCGGCCTCATCCGACTGGCCATGCTCACCGGCGCCCTGATGACGGGCGGTGGGCGCGGCGGTGACGCTCTCCGGGGCGTCATCGCACCGCTGCTCGCGCGGCTGCCCGCGTTCGTCTCTCGGCTCGCCGACAGCGCCACGCCGGCCCTTGGGCCCTCGTACTATGTCCGAGCCGGTGTGGCGGGCACGCCTGTTCGCGCGCTACGCGGGCTGGTGAGTGCGGACTACACCACGGCCGGCTCGCTCGCGCCGAACTCGGTGCTGTCGTCGAGCGGGCTGCGCCTCGACGACAGGGCTCCGGGCTTCGCACTCGTGAGCCTCGACGAACCGAGCCCGGAACAGCGATTCGAGATCGGTCGTCGCGGGGCGACGGTCATCGTCGTCGACTCGCGTTCCGGCCTCGGGATCTGGCTCAGCGACCACGATGCGCGCGCGGCCCTCGTCCGCCCGGACGGGACGGTGATGGCCGCCGGACGCACGATCGCGTCGATCTACACCCTCATCCCGCCCATGCCGGTCACGGCGGAGTATTCCCGGTCGCGCCTGCCACATCGCGTTCGTCGGCCGGAAACCTGTTACGCAGGGCGAGGGAGACGTAGATGAGCGCCACCAGCACGGGCACTTCGATGAGCGGGCCGACGACGCCGGCGAGGGCCTGACCGGAGGTGGCACCGTAAGTGCCGATCGCTACGGCGATCGCGAGCTCGAAGTTGTTGCCGGCTGCGGTGAAGGCCAGGGTCGTGGTGCGGGCGTACCCCAGGCGCAGCACTCCGCCGAGCAGGAATCCACCGGCCCACATCACGGCGAAGTAGATCAAGAGGGGTAGCGCGATCCGCGCGACGCCCCCGGGGCGGGAGGTGATCTGCTCGCCCTGGAGAGCGAAGAGCAACACGATGGTGAACAGCAGTCCGTAGAGCGCCCAGGGGCCGACTCTGGGAAGGAAGCTCTGCTCGTACCAGTCACGGCCTCTGGCGCGTTCGCCGATCCGGCGGGAGAGGTATCCGGCGAGCAGCGGAATGCCGAGGAAGATCAGCACCGACTTGGCGATCTGCCAGGGGGAGGCGTCGATCGACGTCTGTTCCAAGCCGAGCCACCCGGGCAGCACGGACAGGTAGAACCATCCGAGCACGGCGAACATGACGACTTGGAAGAGCGAGTTGATCGCGACGAGCACGGCGGCGGCTTCGCGGTCCCCGCAGGCGAGGTCGTTCCAGATGATGACCATGGCGATGCAGCGGGCGAGGCCGACGATGATCAGGCCGGTACGGTACTCCGGGAGGTCGGGGAGCAGGAGCCACGCGAGGGCGAACATGAGCGCCGGCCCGAGAACCCAGTTGAGGACGAGCGACGAGATCAGGAGCTTGCGGTCGCCGGTGACGGTGTCGAGGCGGTCGTAGCGGACTTTGGCCAGCACCGGGTACATCATGATCAACAGGCCCAGGGCGATCGGCAGAGAGATGCCGTCGACCTCGATCGCGTCGAGCATGGTGTCCAGCCCGGGCACGAAGCGCCCCAGCAGCAGACCGGCGACCATGGCGGCGCCGATCCACACCGGAAGGAAGCGATCGACCGTCGAGAGCCGCCGCACGGCGGGCGAGGACGAGTTTGTCGAGGTCATGCGCCGGTCGCAGACGGTTGCGTTTGCCGTTGCAGGCATTCGGCGAGGGGCTGCAGAGCAGTGGTGACGACGCGGTAGTACACCCAGGTTCCGCGACGTTCGGAGACCAGCAACCCGGCGTCGCGCAGCACCTTGAGGTGGTGGGAGATGGTCGGTTGGGAGACGTCGACGGCGGGGGAGATGTCGCAGACACAAGCCTCGCCGCCTGCGTGGCTGCCGATCAGGCTGAAAAGCTGGAGCCGCACGGGATCGGCGAGCGCCTTGAACACCGGCGCCAGGTCGCGGGCCTCGACCGGCGTCAGCGGTTCGCCCACGAGTGGTGAACAGCGCACGTTCACGTCGACGATGTGGTCTTGATTCGACATGCGTCTATATTTACATCCATCGAATCATCGGCGTCGAACGGGGCCAGACGAGGCCGGGGCGAGGGTGCCCGTTATCGGACGCCGCACCTCAGGCCCGGCGAGCGTAGGATTGATTGTGACCGGCAGTCACATCTGACAGAGATCTGTCAGCGTCGCCGATCGTCACAGCCACCACGGTGGCCAGTCAGGTGAACGACCATGATCGCACCGTCCCGCTTCCGCCTCACCCCACGCCCCGACCTGCCGCCGATCACGCGTCGGCTGAACGTCCAACTGGGCGAGTTGAATCGGAGCATCCTCGACGCCGAGACCGCGACCGCGGTCGGCGATCTGAGTTCGGCACTCCTCAACGTGATCGCCGAACTGGAGAACGATCTGATCATCAGCAGGGGCCGATCAACCACCCACACTCTGACGCGCACCGCGTCGTGAGGAGGAATATCCCATGATCGTCATCCTCGGAGTCGTCATTCTGGTCGCTGCGGTGATCCTGGCGACCGTCGGCGTTCTGACCAATAACGGCGGCACCCACGTGCTGACGACCGACAGCTTCTCCGTCTTCGGGTACCACGTGACCGGTTCGACCGGCGCGCTGTTCCTCTACGGCGTGGCAGTCGGCGCGGTCGCCATGCTGGGTCTCGCAATGATCCTCGCGGGCGCACGACGTGCCTCGCGCCGGGGGAGCCGGGCGCGTCAGGACCTCAAGCAGTCCAATCAACGCGTCGAGAGCCTCAGCCAGGACCGGGACGATCTGATCGCCCAGCACGCAGACGCCGCCACACCCGACGCCCCCGCCGGCCGCGGGCTCTTCCGCAGGCGCTCACACCACACCGTCGGGTGAGCACTCCGATTCCGGCCCGACGAGAGCTTGCGGACATCCCACACGAGCGGGTCGAGGCCTTAGTCGCTTCCGTACGATGATGTAAGGAAGTCGCACCGCAGGTGCGGGTCAGAAGGGGCGGACGATGGCCGAGCGGGACGACGGTGCCGGCGCCGTCGGGCTCGTGGCACTCGTTCTGGTCGTCGTCGTCGCGATCGTGGTGCCGAAGCCCCTCTGGATCACCATCGTCATCTTGTTCGGGATCGCCGCGGTGGCCATCGTCGGCACGCTCGTGCGAAAAGACCTGGGGGAGCAGCGGCAGGTGCGGCAGGCCGCCGACCGTGCGGCCGCAGAAGAGCAAGCGCAGCTGGAGCGGGCTCGGCAGTCGAGCCGCCTGGGAAGCGAGAACGTGAAGCACTTCGAGGCCGCGCAAGCCGCCGCCGCGCGCGTGACCCACTCCGCTGCCGCGGACGAAGGATGGCTCGGAGAGGTGGACTTCACCGAGGATCTGCGGACCGTCGAAGAGAACTTCGAGAAGTCGACCGCATTGCGTGTCACCGCAGCCGACCTGAGGGCGCTGTCGGATCCGACCCCGGACGATCGCCGTATTCTCTCCGACGCGCCGGCCGCCGCCGACCGCTTGCAGAGCGCGGCGATCCGACTGGTCGATCTGATCGGCCGGTGCGCAGACGAAGCCGACCTCATCGACGCCTCGCTGCGCAAGCAACATCAGGATGCCGAGAACGAACGTCGACGTGCCGAGCTCCACGGGGACCTCAGCGCGATGCTCTACGGCGTCGAGAGTGCGGTGGACGGGGAACCGAGCGAGGCCGGCGCCGATCGAGTGATGGCCCGGGTGGCCGCCTACCGGGAGATCATCGCCGAGATCGCCCGGGTGCGGGACCAGTGAGCCAGATCGTTTCTGCGGTTGAGAGTTTCAGGACCCCGCTGGACGCGGGCGCAGCAGCGTCAGGTGATGCGGTCGACCAGCAGGTCGATGATCTCCCGTTGTTCGGTCTCGCCGGCGGGATGGGTGAGGAGACCTTCGACCACGAACGCGATGATGTGGCTCGCCGGCTCCGCATCGTCGGGAGGGAGCTCAGAACGGGTGAGCGCATCGGCCACCTCGTGAAAGCCGGTGTGCCACTGATCGATGGCCGGCGAGGCCGCGCGCCGCGCATGCACGGTGTCGACCAGGTTGCGCATCGCCGACAGTTCCTGAACGGCGAACATGATCTTGTCCGCCAGTGGCCGCTGCGCCATCGGTTCGTATCGCGACAACGCGTCGGCGAGGAGTTCTTCCAGGACGGCCACCAGCAGGTGGTCTTTGTCGGGGAAGTACCAGTAGACGGTGTTCGCGGTGACGCCGGCCGCAGCGGCGATCTTGCTCAAGGCCGTGGCGTCGTAGCCGTCGTCCACGAACAGTCGGCGCGCGGCCGTGACGATCTCGTCTCGCTTCTCAGCCCGTGCTCGTGGCCGCCGATTCGCAGGCATATTCCACACGTTACTTGATTGACGATCAAGAAGGCGTTACCGTCCTTGTATGCCAATCAAGAAGACAGGGGACCCGCATGCCGGACGGTGACCAGTACGGCCAGACCGACGAGTTCTTTTCGAGCGCCGGGGTCAGATGCGCCGCGACGGTGTACCGGCCGACTGCGCCGCATGCCCGGGTACCGGTGATCGTCATGGCTTCCGGTTTCGGCGCCACACGAGGCCTCCGGCTACCCGCGTACGCCGAACGATTCGCCGCCGCCGGCTACGCGGTGGTCTTGTTCGACTACCGCTGTTTCGGCGACAGCGAGGGGGAGCCGCGTCAGTTGCTCGACGTCCGGTCGCAACTGGAGGACTGGCGTGCCGCAATCAGGTTCGCCCGCTCGCTGGACGTCGTCGATTCCGACCGAGTCATCGCCTGGGGCACGTCGTTCGCCGGAGGTCACTTGTTGACGATCGCCGGCAGCGGGGAGCGACTGGCCGCAGTCATCGCTCAGGTTCCGCACGTCAGCGGCCCCGCGGCGGTGCGTGCCACAGGCCTGAGGCAGGCGCTGCGGCTGGCGCCTCCCGCTCTGGCCGACCTCGCCGGATCCCTCTTTCGGCGCCCGCCTCGATACGTCTCGGCGGTCGGGCCCGAAAACGCGGTGGCGGCCCTCGCGGCCCCCGGTGCGATGGCCGCGTTCGAGCGACTGTTGGCCGAATCGAGCATTCAGCGCGGCGACTACCCGGAGACCGTGGCTGCGCGGATCTTGATCAAGATCGGGTTCTACTCTCCGGCCCGTCATGCCCGGAAGATCACCTGTCCGACGCTGATTCAGGTGGCGGCGTCGGACAACATCGCTCCGGCGGCCGCGGCGGCGAAGACAGCTGAGAAGATTCCCGAGTCGACTCTGCTGCGCTACGAGTGCGGACACTTCGGCCCGTACATCCATCCGGACTTTCCCCGCGTGATCGCCGACCAACTCGAGTTCTTGACCGAGACCGTGCCCGTCGGGCCGTAAGAGGGAGACGGGAGAACTACAGTTCACTGAGCCGGCCGCGAGCGAATTCGTATACGTTCTCGTGCTTGTATCCGAAGCTGCTGCCGGCTCGGTGGATGTGCGGCTCGAACGTGAATGACTCAACGGAGTCAAGACGCGCCCGGTTGCCGCGTTCGAGATAGATTCTGTCCTCGCCGTTGCGCGGGATCGAATGGCCGAGGTTGCCCCGGAAGTCCAGATTCGCGTAACCCAGGTCGCGGATCCTGTCGTTCATGATGGCGGCCAGTTCCTCGAACGTCTGCCACGGTCGCGCAGTGTCGAGAAGCTGTGCATGGAGGACGTACTCGGCCGAAACGCCGTCTCGCCATTCCGTGCACGACGAATCACGGGCATCGTCGAGGGCGATCCCGTCCTCCACGACGAGGGTTCGGGCGAAGTCGCCCCAGACACCGTCGCACTGGGGACTGAGATCGAGAGTGAGAATCTCGTTGTGTCCCAACCTGTAGTCCGGAGTCTGGTACTCGCGACCGGAGATCGATCTCGTCGTACTCTCGCCCGCGAACACGAAGGCACCGATGCCCCAGTACCAGAACGAGTCTGCGCCCAGTCGACGCATCGTGCTTTCGCAGAACTCCCGTATCTCGGCGAGAGTCTGGCCAGGCTCGAGGTGAGCGCGCGTGGCTTCCATGGCACGACGGGCGATGCGCTGCATGTCGATCTGGGAGACCATGAACTCACGCTACCGTCGAGAAACGCTGTTGGATGGCGGCGGACACCCCAATCCGTACTGGCGTCCCCTTGATCGCAAGTGCCGAAAAACGTAGGGGAGTGCGGCCGTCGATCGATTCAGCAGCAGGTATTGAGGACTGCGCGCAGCGCTTCGAGGTTGGCAGGCTCGGCGCGGTACAGGTTGTTGACTCCCCGGCGCTGCGAGGTGACCATGCCCGCACCGCGGAGTTGGTTGAGGTGATGTGTCGCGGTGCCGCCGGAGACACCGACGGCGGCAGCGAGCTCACTGGCGGCCACCTCACGAAGCGTGTCACCCATGAGCAGTGACATCATCTGAATCCGAATCGGGTCGGCGAGTGCTTTGAGGCGAAGTGCCAGTTCGACGGCGTCATCGGCCGACATCGGTCCTGCGGCCAGAGGTGCGCAGCAGATCGGGGCGCTGACATCGATGACGGGCAGAGGTTTGGGCATGGAATCGAATCTACCAGTTGACTTTGACATCTATCAAAGTAATCGGTTACAACAGAACAGTCGATCACTTCGACATCCATCAAAGCCTCGGAGGTTCCCATGGCCCGCATCCAACTCGCCCTCAACGTCGACGACCTGGAAGCGTCGATCGCGTTCTACAGCAAGCTTTTCGACACCGCTCCGGCGAAGGTCGAGTCCGGTTACGCGAACTTCGCCATCACCGACCCCGCCCTGAAACTGGTCCTACTCGAGAACAGCGACGATGGCGGCACCATCAACCATCTCGGCATCGAAGTGGACTCCAGCGAAGCTGTTCATAGCGAGATCGCCCGACTGTCCGATGAAGGCCTGTTCACCGAGGAGCAGATCAACACCACGTGCTGCTTCGCCACCCAGGACAAGGTGTGGGTGGGCGCCCCCGACGGCGAACACTGGGAGGTCTACACCGTCCTGGCCGACGCGGACACTTTCGGCGAACCTCCCACACTGACGACAGGGGAGGCCTGACCCCAGTCCGATCCATGTTCCATTTACAAGGCGGCTGTTCGGGCGAAGCTCCGCATCCGCCCGGCGGGAGCTCTTGAGCCGTGTTGACGCATGGTCGCGCGAGCTCGTCGTAGCGCCGCAAAGCAACCTGCAGATGGCGCCGGCGAAGCGCGTCCTGAGTAGCGCGCGCTTGAGGCGCGACCAGTCCGCCGGGATGGCGGTACATTGCGCACCAGCCGTCGAGGGACTCGCCCTCCAGCGGGGTGAACAGTGAGTGCCGCTCACACGTACGGCTGTGTGAGCATCTCCAGGAAGTGCCCCGACGGATCCCTGAAGTAGACCCGACGGCCGTCACCGGTCGATACTTCACCGGGCCGACGCATCTGCGGATCGGCCCAGTGCTCGATGTCGCGCCGCTGAAGGGCCGCGTATCCGCGGTCGAACTCGTCATCGTTCATCAGGAATGCCAGGTGAATCGGATCGTTGACCGGCGCGGTGGCGAACTGGAGGAGAGTGTCGTCATCGAGGACGATGTTGACGAACGGCCCCCAATCCTCGGTCCGGCGAGCGCCGAGGACCTCGAGATAAAACTCGGCGGAGGCGGCGGGATCGTGCGCCCGATGATAGTGTACTTGTCATAATGTATCTTATCGGCACGAAACTAGGACGGGTTCAAATAGATGAGAGGACTCGACCCTGCCACCATCGAGCGACATGCAGTGGCGTCTGCCGCGACGTATGCCCAATACGTTTCGATTCTTGACGCCGATGGATGAAGTTCCACACGCTGAGACACACGCTCGACCAACATCGTGCCGAGTGACACCTATCCCTGAACGGGAACTCACCTTCAGCAACAGGTGTTGAGGACCCCCCGAAG
>NZ_JAAYXO010000123.1 GCF_012515855.1 Gordonia sp. (in: high G+C Gram-positive bacteria) | reverse complement strand
GGAGCCGACCGACTGGCATCCGTTTGGGTCGCTGCCCCTTCCTGGAACTGGCCCGCCGCCACCCCGGCGTCACCTGCGCGGTGCATCGCGGCATCATGCAGGGCGTGCTGTCATCGCATCGAACCGACCTCCGACTGAACCGACTCGACGCCTTCGTCGGCGGCGACCACTGCTTCGCCTCGCTGACCGAAGAAGCGCGCCCGTGACCCCGAGCCAGGTCGGGATCGACGTCTACACGAGCTTCGGCGCCGCCTGCATCGTCGCCGGCGGACTGGTGGCCGCGATCACCGGTCCGCTCGACCTCGCGAAGGGCAGTTGGCTGGCGGCCTATCTGGTCCTGGTGTGCGGTGTCGCGCTGATCGCGATCGGCGCGGCCCAGCAGCACCTGCCCGCGCCCGTATCCGCACCGCTGCAGATCGTGCAGTTGAGCGGCTGGACGGTCGCCAACGCCGCCGTCATCGTCGGATCACTGCTGGGATCCACCGTGACGGTGAACGCCGGGTCCGTCGTCCTGCTCGTGGTCCTCGCGCTGACCGGCTGGTTCGGCCGCGCGCTGGTGAACACGCGCCACGTCCTGGCCTACGCGTATCTGGCGATCCTGGTCGTGCTCGTGGTGAGCGTCCCGATCGGGATGGTGCTGGGGGCGCGCTGACGGGTGCCGTTCGGACTTCGGGATCGTCTAGTTCCGGAATCTACTTCAGGCAGGCTCGCGACCGACCCCGAGAAGCTCCGCACCGCTCTGCGTGATCCGGAACCGGAGCGGTTTCCGCGTCACGACCTCCACGAGGCCTGCGTCGACAAGGGACTGTACCCGCGGCCGAATGAACTGCACCGATCTCCCCGTCGCTCGTACCAACGATTGGAGCTTGACGGCACGATTCACATCGAACAGCCACGCCTGTCCCAAGATGAAGAGCAGCTCACCGATGCCGTCGAGACCGAACGGTTTACCAGCGGTCGAGTCGAACCGGAGCCCACCCGGAGGTCCTCCGCTCACGAAGTCACTGATCCTCTCTCCGAGCACCCCGATTCGCTGTTCTCGGTCCGCGAGGTCAGTCAGCAGCCGGTGTTGCGCCTCAGCGATGATCTCCAGCAGCGAGATGACGAAGACCGTCAGATCCCCCCTGTTGAACGGATCCTCGGCATCGGCGAACGCTCGGTAGTAGCGGTCCTTGTTGTCAGCGATCGTCGCCGACAACGCCAGGCTCGAGTACGGCGCCAAGACCTCACGAAGATCCAGCGCCAACAAGTATCGCCCGGCCCTACCGTTGCCGTCGTAGAACGGATGCGCGAACTCGAAGATGAAGTGCGCGACCACGGCCCGAAGCAGCCGAGGGACCTCGGCGTCCCGATTCTGACTGATCATCAACGTCAACGCCTCGTCGATCGCCGATTCCGGAACGATTCCCCGGTGCACCGCCTTCGTACCCGACTCGATGGTCACCGGCCCCGCCCGAAATCGGGTGCCGTCGGGAACCATTTCGTCACCGCCCTCGCCCGCCATGACCGCGTCATACACACTGCGAAGGTCATCAAGCGACTGCGGCGCCTGCGCATCGGCCCTCCCGATGTCCAAGTACAGCCGCGCCATCTCAGCGAACCGCTTGCCACCTACCGGTTCATCATCACGAAGCCCCTTCAGCGCCTCACCGATCTCTTTTCGGGTGGACCGCACCTGCTCGATCTCGTTGGTCGCCTGAATCTCATCGACGATCATCCGGTACAGGTAGTCGTCTTGCGCACGTCCCGGCAGTCGATCCCAGTGCTGCCGGATCCTCGGTTCGAACATCAGGATCCGCTCGATCAACACCGCGACCTCCCGCGTGACGAGCATGAACGCCGAGCTTCCGCCGACCAGCAGATCCCAATGGATCGCCGACGGCGAACTCCTGCGAACCCGCTCTTCCTCGTCCAGGCCGGCATGATCGCGCTGGTGAAAGATCGACTTCAAAGTCCGATACGCCATGTGACTCCATCTCCCTTAAAAGACAGATACTACGTCCTCCATGCACCTCCATTTGACGTACGATGCACTATACGTTGAATAGAAGCCACCGCCACACGGCCAAGTCGCCACAACTCGATTCTCGAGTGACACCACCCGGCTACCAACCAAGCACTTGCTAGGTTAGAGTCTGGAGGTATGAGCAACGCCGTCATCCCTCCCCCGCTGGGGCCCGACGACCTCGGTCCCGACACCTCGCCCGTCGCCTACGAGACCGCGGGCGCGGTCGCATACGTCACGCTGAACCGTCCGGAGTTCCGCAACGCCCAGAACTCGGTGATGACCTACTCGCTCGACGCCGCGTTCCGCAAGGCCGTCGACGACGCCGACGTCAAGGTGATCGTGCTGCGCGCCAACGGCAAGCACTTCTCCGCCGGCCACGACATCGGCACGCCCGAGCGCGACTTCAACACGTACTACGAGAACACCGCGACGCTGCACTGGGATCACACCCGCGCCGACGACCAGCCCCTCGACAGCAACCAGCGCCTCGCGCGGGAGATCGAGGTCTACATGGGGATGTGCCGTCGCTGGCGCGAGATCCCCAAGCCGGTCATCGCCCAGGTGCACGGCGCCTGCATCGCCGGCGGCCTGATGCTCGCGTGGTCGGCCGACTTCATCGTCGCCTCCGACGACGCCTTCTTCTCCGATCCGGTCGCTCGCATGGGCATCCCGGGCGTCGAGTACTTCGCGCACGCCTACGTGCTGGGAGCGCGCCGCGCCAAGGAGATTCTGTTCACCGGCCAGCGCTTCACCGCGGGCCAGGCCCTCGACTGGGGCATGGTGAACCACGTGGTCCCGCGCGAGGAGCTCGACGCCAAGGTCACCGAACTCTGCGCGCAGATGACCGAGATGCCGATGCAGGGCCTGTTCCTGAGCAAGAAGGCCGTCAACATCTGCGAAGACCAGATGGGCATGCGGAACGCCATGGACTCGGTGTTCGGCTGGCATCACTTCGCACACGCGGCCAACGACGCCGACTCGGGCGACTCGCTGGGCGGCATGGACGCCCGCAGCATGCGCGACGCGGCCCAAAAGGATTCCGGCCAGAAGAAGGGTGACGCCTGATGGACCTGATGTTCGACGACGCCGCACACGCGTTCCGCGCCGAGATCCGGCAGTGGCTGGCCGAGCACGTGCCCGCCGAGCCGCTCCCCTCGATGGACACCGCCGAGGGCTTCGAGGCCCACCGCAAGTGGGAGGCCGAGATGGCAGCCGACCGCATGTCGGTGGTCAGCTGGCCCACCGAGTTCGGCGGCCGCGACGAGCCGCTGCTGCACTGGCTGATCTTCGAGGAGGAGTACTACCGCTCGGGCGCTCCGGGTCGCGTGAGTCAGAACGGCATCTTCCTCTTGGCGCCGACTCTCTTCGAGCACGCCAGCTCGGAACAGCTCGAGCGCATCATGCCGCGCATGGCACGCTCCGAGGACATCTGGGGCCAGGCGTGGAGCGAGCCGGAGGCCGGTTCGGACCTCGCGTCGCTGCGTTCCACCGCCACCCGCACCGAGGGCGGCTGGCTGCTGAACGGCCAGAAGACCTGGAGCTCACGTTCCAGCTTCGCCGACTGGGGCTTCGGACTGTTCCGGACCGACCCCGAGCAGGCCCGACACAAGGGCATCACGTACTTCATGTTCGATCTGAAGGCGCCCGGCGTCACCGTCCGACCGATCGCGCAGCTCGACGGCGAGGCCGGATTCGCGGAGCTGTTCCTGGAGAACGTGTTCGTGCCCGACGATCCCACCGACCCTGCCAATTCCGGTGTCATCGGCGACGTCAACAACGGATGGAAGGTCGCGATGAGCACGGCGGCCAACGAGCGCGGCCTGTCGCTGCGTTCACCGGGCCGCTTCCTCGCCGCCACCGACCGCCTGGTGAACCTGTGGAAGTCGGCGGGCGACGTCCCGTCGACCGCCGCCACCGACAAGGGCGTCGCCGACGCCTGGATCGGCGCACGCGCCTACGAGCTGTCGACCTACCAGACCGTCAGCCGCCTGGCCGCAGGCGGACAGCTCGGCATGGAGTCGTCGATCAACAAGGTCTTCTGGTCGCAGTGGGACATCGCCGCCCACGAGACCGCACTGGACCTGCAGGGCGTCGACGCCGAACTCGACGACCCGTGGATGGACGGTTACCTCTTCTCGCTGTCGGGCCCCATCTACGCCGGCACCAATGAGATTCAGCGCAATGTGATCGCCGAGCGACTCCTCGGCCTGCCCCGCGGAGATCGATAGACATGGACTTTCTGCTCAACGACATCCACACCGACCTCCGCGCCACCGTCGCCGCGATCGGCGAGAAGGCCGGCGGTTCCGCCGTCGCCCGTGCGTGGTCCGAAGGTGATCGCGCCCCGGCGCTCACCGTCTACCGTCAGCTCGCCGAATCGGGCATCACCGGTCTGATCGTCGACGACGCGCTCGGCGGCTCCGGCGCAGGCGCCACCGAGATGGTGGTCGCCGCCGAGGAGCTCGGTCGCTTCGCCCTGCCCGGCCCGGTGGCCGAGACGCTGGGCGCGGTCCCG
>NZ_JAAYXO010000122.1 GCF_012515855.1 Gordonia sp. (in: high G+C Gram-positive bacteria) | reverse complement strand
TTTGGCCCCAATAACGAGACGGCTCCGGGGTCAGCCAGGCAACGCGATAGGCCCGTCGCGCGAGGTCTGCGAACAGGTCGACCCGCGGGTCGAAGGCATTGCTCCGAGCGTCGCCGACCACCAGCACACTGGTGCGGCGCGACACCAGATCGCCGAAGTTGTCGAGCGTCTCCGACCACACCATGCCGTAGTCGCTCGTGGCGGCCAAGTCGAGCCCGTCGGCGGCGAGAACCGCCGCCAGCGCGTCGTCGGCCGACGCCGCACGCAGTGCCGAGGTCACGAGCACCGGCCGGTCGACGAAGGCGATCACCTCGCAGCGATCACCGAAGCGATGCAGGGTCTGCGCCAGCCGGAGGATGAACCCCGCAACGGGACGCACGGAGAGCGAGACGTCGACCATCACGAGCATCCGTACGGGGCCCGGAACAGCTCTCCGCCGCCACAGCTCCACGGGAACGCCGTCGGTCGCGACGGCCGCGCGCATCGTCGCTCGCATGTCGAGCCGCCCGGAGTCGGTCAGTCGCGGCACCCGGCGGGGCGCGCCGCGCATCCGCTGGACGAGGCGGTGACAGGCGCGATCGATGTCGGCCTGATCACGATGGGTGCGAGAGTTGCGGTCGTCGCCTGCGCCTGCCACCACGCTCGCCTCAGCCGCCGCACTCGCCAACCGATGCGACAGCGCTTCGACGAACTTCGACAGGGCCTCCTGCAGCGACTCGCGCTGGCGTTCGTTGAGCGACACGCCGTCGTCCAGCCCTTCGGCCTCGTACGCCATCCGTCCGTCGGTGGCTCCGAGGGCGCGCAGCAGACCCGCGGCGTCGGACAGCGACAACGAGCCGCTCTCGACGCGCGCCCCGGTTCCGACGAGCTCGCCGACCTCCGCTGCCGCCGCGTGGTCGACATCGATCGTGTACGTGGCACCGCTGCTGACATTCGACGAGTCGGTCGCCACCTGCAGTTCCTCGGCACCGGAGGAGACCGAGAAGTCGTCGTCCTCGCGGTGCGAGCTCTCACCCGTCCGTTCGGTTGCGTCGGGATCGTCGATCATCAGTTCGCCGATCTCCGACGTGTGCTCGTCGGCACCGATCATCCGGCCGGCACCGCTGAAGTCGTCATCCCAGTCGACGTCGTCCGGGAGATCGTTGACGACCGTGCGCACCGCCATCGGAGCCGCCTTCTCGTCCTCGTACTCGTTGAGCCCGAAGAAGACGTCGAAGGCCAGGTCGAAGAGCGACTGCTCGTGCGAGTACTTGACGCTGACGCACCGCAGCGCGACGCGGAGCAGTTCGAGGTCGCCTCCGCCGACGATCTGCATCGCGGTGCGGATCTCGATCACTTCCGCCGGTGACGCCGGGACCCCGAAGGCGCGCAGCGCACGGCCGAAGGCCACCGCGAGCCCGTCGAGGACACCCCTGACCCCGGCGTCGGTCGCGTCGATATCGCTTCTCGCCACGACGGTCATCGTCGCGCTCCGGCCCCCGCCCGCGAGCGAGCGGCGCCGAAGGCCGTCGCCGTCGACGACCCCGAGCTCTCGCCACGAGTCGGGGGCTTCGGGTCCAGGGCGCGCCGCACCTGGTCGAGATCGGTGCCGAACTTCACCAGCAGCGACATCAGTGCACCGTCGCCCGATGTGTCAAGGGATTCACCACGTTGCTTGAGCAGCGAGGCCGCACGTGCGGCGTCGATGACCTCGGCGATGGAGGGGCTCTTGCGCAACGGGAGGTCGCGCAATCGACGGGCGAGGTCGACGACGTCGGCGACCAGTTCGGTGGGCACCTCCGGGGCGCGCACCGAGACGATCTGCTGTTCGCGTTCAGCGTCGGGGTAATCGACCTGGAAGTGGAGGCAGCGACGCTTCAGCGCCGGCGAGAGCTCCCGGGTGTCGTTGGAGGTGAGGATCACCCACGGCGCCGACCGCGCGGTGAAGGTCCCCAGTTCGGGCACCGTCACCTGACGCTCGGCCAGCACCTCGAGCATCACCGCCTCCATCGCTTCGTCCGTCCGGTCGATCTCGTCGACCAGGAGGACCGTCGGCGCCTCGGAGACGATCGCCGACAACAGCGGTCGAGGTACCAGGAAGTCCTCGGTGTACACGCCGACCTCGGTCTGGGCGAGGGCCGACGACGCCGATGCCAGCGTCTCGTGGCCCGCGAGTTCTTCGCTGATGCGGTCGCGCAGCATCTGCACGTGAAGCAACTGCCTCGCATAGTCCCATTCGTAGAGGGCTCGGGAGTCGTCGAGACCCTCGTAGCACTGCAGTCGGATCAGCTCCCGATGCGACGCCGCGGCAAGTGCCTTGGCGAGTTCGGTCTTGCCGACGCCGGCCGGCCCCTCCAGCAGCAGCGGCCGATCGAGCAGCGTCGCCAGGTGCAGGACCACCGCGAGGTCGGGCTGGATCAGGTAGCCCTGCTCCGCCAGGGCCGCGGTCAGCGCGTCGACGGTGTCGAAACCGTCTGTCGGGCGCGGGTCTGCGGAGACGTCCCGCTCGGTGTCGGTGTCTGTGAAGAGGCCGGTCTCGGTCATCGGTATCAGTAGCTTCCGGTCATGGCGTGGCGAATCATCGGCAGTTGCGACTCGACGGTGCATTCACGCGGGTTGGCCGGGGTGCACCAGTCCTGCATCATGTGCTCGGAGATGGTGCGGACCATCTCGTCGGACGTGTCGATGCTGTCGCCGCGGCCCTCGTACTTGCCGGTGTTCATCCGGTTCTTCTGGTACGTGTCCGGGTGAACCGACCCGAAGTTGTCCGGGATGCCGAGGTCCTTCGACAGGCGGATGGCGGCGTCGACGGCGGCATCGGCGGCCTGGACGGTCGTCATGTTGCGGGTCTCGACGCCCAGCAGCGGGGCCATCTCGGCGAAGCGCTCGTAGCGAGCAGGCAAGTTGTACTCCCAGACACGCGGCAAGGCGATCGCGTTGTTCAGACCGTGGTGCAGGTCGAAGTAGGCGCTGATCGCGTGCGACATCGAGTGGATCTGCCCCAGGCCACCGGAGTTGAAGGCCTGAGCCGCGATGTACTGCGCGTGCATCATGCCGGTGCGCGCCTCGAGGTTGTGCGGGTCGTACACGGCCGTCGGCAGATGCTTGGCGATCAGCTCGATCGAGTACTTGGCGTTGCCCAACGACGGTGCGAAGTCCAGTCGCGAGACCCACGGCTCGCTGGCGTGGGCCAGGACGTCGAAGCCGCAGTAGGCGGTGAACTCCTGGGGGCACGAGTAGTACAGCAGCGGGTCGTCCATCGCGAGGTCGACGAGACAGGTGTCGTCGAAGGCCACCCACTTGTGCGGGTTGTCCATGTCCGAGGTGTCGGTGATGACGTATGCCCAGGAGGTCTCCGAACCCGTGCCCGCGGTGGTCGAGACCGCGATGTGCTTGGGGTTCTCCTTGTTGGTCGCCTTGGCGAAGCCCTCGAACTCATTGATGTTGCGACCGTCGTGGGCGATCACCATGCGGGCGCCCTTGGCGGCGTCGTGGCTGGAGCCGCCGCCCACCGAGATGATGCCGTCGCACTTCTCCGACTGGTAGCGCGCCGCCGCGTCCATGGCGTTGGTGTCCTTGGGGTTCGACTGGACCTCGTCGAACAGCACCACGTCGACGCCCTGGTACTCGATCTTGCCGACGAGTTCCTCGATGATGCCCGAGCCGCGAAGGCCCGTGGTCATGAGCAGAACGCGGGTCATGCCGAGTTCCTTGGCCTCGACACCGAGCATGTCGTGCGCACCGACGCCGAGCTTGGCCTTCGGGAACGGATGGAACTCCTTGATCGGGAAGTCCCAGATCTGATTCAGCTCGATTGCCATGAGAAGTACTCCTTCGGTGAGGTCGCGGCGCAGTGCGCTGCTTGGCTGTCCTCACTAGCGTGTGCCCCGTCACACAGCCCCGGCAAGAGTCCCTGACCCTGCGCGAGAGGGATGGGACCGGGAGTCCAGGTAACCGACCTGCCCGAACGGACAGGTCAGGTCACCGACGCTGCGACCACCGGCCGACGAGAGGAAGCAAGACCACCAACGACAGCCACGTGAGCTGCGCCATGGCCGGACCGGCAGCGTAGGCGATCGGGATCGATGCCACGAACACCGCGGGAGTCACGGCCGCATCGGCCAGCGCGGCGCGCAGCCCGCGGGCGTCGAGAGGTTCGCGCAGCAGACCGCGCCGCGCCGCGGTGAAGAACACCGCGGAATGGGCGATGGACGCGAGCGCGATGTTGACCGCGTACACGGCGGTCGGGAGAGACAACGCCGAGGTCGACGGATCGCTGATGCCCTGGGTCGTGAACGGAATCACGACGATGAGCGCGGTCGCGACGAGACTGACAACGGTCGTCGGAGCATCGAGTCCCGTGGTCGCCCGCAGACAGCGGACGCTGACCCGCCAGAACAGCGCGATGACCGCGAAGCTGAGGAAGAACCCCAGCAACTGGTCGAGGGCCCCGGACTCGACCAGCGCAGGCAGATCCCGCCAGGAGTCCGCGGGCACCGGATCGACGTTCGCGATCAGCAGCGTCGCGGCGAATCCGTAGATGGCGTCGAAGTACGAGAGACCGCGCCCGTACTCGGCGGATTCACTCGGGAAGTACGCCTCGCTCGGTCTGCGGTCGCCACTCATGTAACGAATGTAGTCCCGATGATCGTCTCAATCAGGCCGAATCCGACTGTCTACTCAAGCTCGGCATCAACCAGTTCGTCGGGACACTCGCGCCTCGTCAGGAAGCGCGCTCGATCGTGCCCCCGAGTGCGGTGAGCTGCTCTTCGAAGTTCGGATAGCCCCGATCGATGTGTTCGACGTCGTGCACCTCGGTGATGCCGTCCGCCACCAGACCGGCCAGCACCAGACCGACCCCCGCGCGAATGTCCGACGACCACACCGGTGCACTCGACAGCGTCTCCACGCCGCGAATCACCGCGTGGTGACCATCGGTCCGCGCATCCGCGCCGAGCCGGACCATCTCTTCGACGAACCGGAAGCGTGCCTCGAAGACGTTCTCGGTGATCATCGACATGCCCTCGGACACCGCAGCCAAACCGATGGCCATCGGCTGCATGTCGGTCGGATAACCCGGGTACGGCAGCGTCGCCGTGTTGACCGCGACCGGGCGCTCGGCCTGGATCACCCGGAAACCGTCGTCGAAACGCTGCACCTCGGCGCCGGCGTCCTCGAGCTTCTTCAGCACCAGTCGCAGATGGTCGGGATCAACGCCCCGCACACGGATGTCTCCGCGCGTCATGGCGGCCGCAACTCCCCAGGTGCCCGCGACGATCCGATCGCCGACCACGTGGTGGCGCGTGGGCACCAGGTGATCGACGCCCTCGACGGTCAGCGTCGGCGAACCGACGCCGTCGATCCGCGCACCCATCTGGATGAGCATGTCGCACAGGTCGATGATCTCCGGCTCCCGAGCCGCGTTGTCGATGGTCGTGACGCCGTCGGCGAGGACCGCCGCCATCAGAATGTTCTCCGTCGCGCCCACCGAGGGGAACTCCAGCGCCACCGCGGCTCCGGTCAGCTTCTCGGCCTCGGCGACCACGCACCCGTGCTCGATGGTGCTCTGCGCGCCGAGGGCCCGCAGGCCCGCCTGGTGCATGTCCAGGGGACGCGACCCGATCGCATCGCCCCCGGGCAGCGCCACCACCGCACGCAGTCGACGTGCCATCAGGGGCCCCAGGACGCACACCGACGCCCGAAACTGCTTCACCGCGTCGAAGTCCGCGTGGTACTCCGGTTCCGCGGGGACGTCGATGGTCACGACGTCGCCTTCGATCTGCACCTGCGCGCCGAGACCCCGCAGGACCTCCGCCATCAGGGGGACGTCGGCGATCTCCGGTGCATTGGTCAGCACCGTGCGCCCTTCCGCCAACAGCGCGGCTGCCATCAGCTTCAACACGCTGTTCTTCGCGCCGCCGACCGTCACCTCGCCGACCAGTCGCGCCCCGCCCGATACCAAGTAGCGATCACTCACGCCCAACAGCCTAACGGGGTCGAGTAACTTAGGCAGACATGGCAGTCCATATCACTCGCGTATACACCCGTACCGGCGACGACGGCACCACCGGCCTCTCCGACTTCTCCCGCGTTCCGAAGACCGACTCCCGCGTCGTGGCCTACGCCGACTGCGATGAGGCCAACGCGGTCATCGGCCTGGCTCTAACCTTGGGGGGCGAGGTACCCGAGGACATCGCAACGGTCCTCACCACCGTCCAGAACGACCTCTTCGACGCCGGCGCCGATCTCTCGACGCCGGTCGTGGAGAACCCGCAGTACCCGCCGTTGCGCATCCAGCCCGACTACATCGACGCTCTCGAGTCGTGGTGCGACTCCTTCGGCGAAGAACTGACTCCGCTCGATTCGTTCATCCTGCCCGGCGGGACTCCCCTGTCGGCGCTGCTCCACCAGGCCCGCACCGTCGTTCGCCGCGCCGAGCGCACCGCGTGGGCGGCGATCAACGAGAACCCCGACGACACCGAGGTGCTGGCCGCCAAGTACTTGAACCGGCTGTCGGATCTGCTGTTCATCTTGGGCCGCGTCGCGAATGTGCGTGCGGGCGTCGAGGACGTGAAGTGGGTTCCGGGCGCAGGACGACCGCGTCCGGAGAAGTAGCGAACCGAGTCAGGCCGCGGGGCGCCGCCGGGCGCGCCGCGGCGCTCGGGCCTCGATCCACGACTGGAACGCCGTGGCGACCTCCGGCGACATGCCGAGCTCGTATCGTCCGCCCTTACCGGTCCGGCCGATCGTCAGTTCCACGATCCCGAAGTCGGGATCCATGATCTCCAATTCGGTGCCCGCGGGCGCGCGGCGGCCGACGATCTCGATCCGCCTGCGCGACATGCTGACCGTCGGGCCCGGACGCAGCGAGCTGAGGCGGTAGTAGGCGAGTCCTTCGTCGCCGTAGTGGACCGAACCGTGCCGCCATCCCTGGTCGGCCTCGGCGGGCAAGGGACGCAACAACACGGGAGTGCCGGCACGCCGGACCTCCACCAGTCGATACATGACACCGGCCGCGATCAGCACGACGGCGATCACGACGGCGACGATCATCCACACCCACATCGGCACTACGACCAACCTCCTCACAAGCAGGTATACACCACTCTGCCAAGAAGGTTGCTTCGACAACAACCCGCTGAGACGCGGACGACAGTCCGCGGGTGAATCATCCTCCGCGACTACCCGGAGCAACTCGGACAAAGACCCCGCCCCAACGAAAGAACGAGAGCCGCCCTGCCAAGCAGGACGGCTCTCGTCTTCGTCAGATCAACTGCGTTCGATCAATCGCAGCGCCCGGTCAGCTCACAGCTTCCACTGCGCGGACGCGGGACTTGGCGCGGAGGTAGTCCGCGCTTCCCTGCTCAGCGGACTCCAGAGCGGCGCGCTCGGCGGCGACGTCGATCTCGGAGGCGAACTGCGCTGCCTCGGCCAGGACGGTGATGGACTCACCGGTGACGGACAGGAACCCGCCCTGCACCGCGATCGCCGTCTGTGTGCCCGAAGCCTCGGTCACCTTCACGAAGCCGCCGGGAGCGAGCTCGGCCAGCATCGGAGCGTGGCTCGCGAGGATGCCGAGTTCACCCACCGTCGTCTGCGCAACGATGAACGTGGCTTCGCCGGAGTACAACTCCGCGTCCGGCGAGACGACCTCGAGTCGGAAAGTCTTGTCAGCCATGACCAGCGACTACTTTCCGGTGATCTTCTTGGCAGCGGCCTCGACGTCGTCGAGTCCACCGCAGCTGTTGAACGCCTGCTCGGGCAGGTGATCGAACTCGCCCTTGCACACGCGGTCGAAGGCCTCGATGGTGTCGGTCAGCGGAACAACCGAACCCTTCTGGCCGGTGAACTTCTCGGCGACCAGGAAGTTCTGGCCGAGGAACTTCTGCAGACGACGGGCACGGTTGACCGTGACCTTGTCCTCTTCAGAGAGCTCATCCATACCGAGGATCGCGATGATGTCCTGCAGTTCCTTGTACTTCTGCAGGATGCGCTTGACCTCGTTGGCGACGCGGAAGTGCTCGTCACCGACGATCGAGGCCTCGAGGATGCGCGAGGTCGAGGTCAGCGGATCCACGGCCGGGTAGATACCCAGCTGCGAGATCGGGCGCGAGAGCTCGGTGGTCGC
>NZ_JAAYXO010000121.1 GCF_012515855.1 Gordonia sp. (in: high G+C Gram-positive bacteria) | reverse complement strand
GAGACGCATTATGCCTACGTTGCCATCGAGCAATGTCACGGAGGTCGGTTGAGCGCCCTCGCCGAACCCGACGCCGCGATGTACTGGCGGTCGCTGGGCGCGAACAACGACCAGTTCCTGCTCTACGCCTTCCCCGCGTCGAACAGCGACGACGGGGATGCGGTCGCCGAACTACGGTCGCGAGCCGTCCGGATCGCCGACCTGCACCTCGGCATCGCTCGGACCCCCAACGATCTCGACTATCCGCGCTGGGTGCCGGTGCCGATCGTCGACGACCAGTTCTGCGTCCACACCGCTGCGACATGGGACGACTGCCTGCGTGCCGTGGCCGGCTTCATGGGGCAGGGAAGCCTGGTTCAGGGGAGCGAGGGGGAGGGGCGCCGGGCCGGGCCGCTCTGGCGGGTCCACGTCTTCGCCGCGATCACCGGGGCGCCGGAAGCCGTCGGTCCTGCGACGGTGGTGGTCCTGCAGATCTCCCATGCCCTCGGTGACGGTCGTCGGGTCTCCGACCTCGCGCGGCGACTCCTGTCCGACGAGAAGAGCGAGCACCGCGACCGGGACGCGTCGATGCTGCCCAGTGCCACCGGGGTCGGGATCGTCGCCGACATCGCAGCGGCGATGGTGGGCGTCGCGACCGTGCTACCGCGCCTCGCGGCGGCGACGGTCGTCGGCCTGTTGGCGTGGCGCAGTGAACAGCCGCCCGCGGGGCTGCCCGTCATCGAGGCCACGCCGTTGAACCTGCCCGCCGACGGAGCGGTGGAGCTCCGCACGATCACGGTGTCGCGCGATGGGCTGCGCCGGTACGGCCCGTCGGTGACGGTGTCCGTGATGGCTGTGCTCGCCCATGTCCTCGCCGGTGTCGGCGGGGCGACGAGCGAGGGGCAGGTGGTCGCCGAAGTGACGCTGGCTCGTCCGCCCACCGTGAGACGTCGCAACAACTTCCACACCGTGGCGGTCGATCTGCACGCCGAAGCCGAGGTCGCCGATCGAGCTGGACTGATCGGCGACCAGATCGAACGCGCGCAGCGACGCGACGGCACCACCGCGAGGAGGCTCGAACGGAAAGCCGCAGGCCTGGTGCCCGCGGTCCTCGACTCGCTCGCCGTGCGGCTGGGTCGGCGAGCTCCGCTCCCGACCCACGTCGCCGGAGCCACCGTGGTCTCCTCGGTGAACCGCGGGCCCGCCGATCTGATGCTCGGCGGACGCAGGGTCCTGTTCACCGCGGGGTTTCCGGCCCTGTCACCGGTGCACGGGCTCACCCACGGTGTGCACGGGATCGGTGATCGGATCACCGTCTCGATCGCGGCGACCGGACACGCGGCGGCGGTCGTCGACGACTATGCGAGGGCGGTCGCCGCAGCGCTGCGACGGTAAGCGGGGTGGGCCTACCGCCCCGGGTAGCGGTCCTCGACGGAATCGGACGGATCGCCTGCGAGCTGCGGACGGGGCGCGGGCACCACGGCGCCTGCGCCGCCCGCACCCGATCGGGTGAGGCGCTTGGGCAGGCGGTCGGCGAGGCCGCCGATCGGGGCCACCGACGCGTTGAGGAGCTCGACGACCTCGTTGAGGTGGTCGACCGTCTCCTGCATCGCCGCCAGGTTGGGCGGCAGCGACGCGAGGGTCTCGGAGAGCTCGGTGAACTTGTCCAGCGGACCGCCGGGAGCGATCAACTTCTCAAGGGCGCCGTCGACGCCGAGCAGCTGATCGAGCAGGCCCTCGTCGCTGGCCGCGCGATCGAGCACGCCTCCGGGCTGCGACAGCTTCTCCAGAACGCCGTCGGGCGCGGTCAGCTTGTCGACGATGCCGCCCTCGGAGGTGAGGCGCTCCAGGATGCCCTCGTTGTCGGTGAACTGATCCACCACGCCGCCTTCGCGGGTCAGGCGGTCGAGCGGGCCGTCCTTCGACGCCACCCGCATCAGGATGCCCTTCTCGTCGGTCATCTGGTCCAGCAGCCCGCCGCGCTCGGTCAGCTTCTCGAGCAGGCCGTCGGGTGCGGTGAGTCGATCGATGACGCCGCCGGGCTGGATCAGCCGGTCGAGCGGCCCGCCGTTGGCCAGGATCCGGCCGAACGGGCGGTCGGGACTCAGCAGGTCGGCGACCTGACTGAGGATCGTCAACGGTGCGCGCACCGTGGCGATCTCGCTGTCGCCGGAGATGCCGACCATCGAGTTGACCTCGCTCTCGATGCTCTCCGCGGTCAGTCGTGCGACGTTGACGACCGACTCGACGGTCGACAGCGCGATCCCCGCAGCTGCGAAGCCGATACGCAGCGGAAGCTTGACCGCGGTCCGAACTTCTTTCGCGCCATTATTCATGGGTGAAGATTGTAGGGCACCTACTTCTTGGCCGCCGCCTTAGCCGCCTTCTTGAAGTCGCGAACCCGCTGGAGCGACTCCGGGCCGGTGACGTCGGCTACCGAACGAAAACCCTTGCGGCCGTAGTCTCCGGTCACCTTGGTCCATCCGCGCGGCTTCACGTCGAGCTGTTTGGCCAGCAGTGCGACGAAGATCTTGGCCTTCTGCTCGCCGAAACCGGGGAGCGCTCGCACCCGGGCGAACAACTCCTCACCGGTCTTCGCCGTGCTCCAGATGGCGTCGGTGCGGCCGTCGTACTCGTCGACCACCACGCGGGCCAGCTCCTGAATCCGGCCGGCCATCGAACGGCCGTAGCGATGCACCGCAGGCGGGGTGGCGCACAGATCGGCGAACGCCTCCGGGTCGGCGTCGGCGATCGCCACCGGATCGAGGGTGCCGAATCGCTCGAGGATCTTGGCGGGGCCCGCGAAGGCCCGCTCCATCGGGAACTGTTGGTCCAGAAGCATTCCCGCGGTGAGCGCGAAGGCATCGGTGGAGAGCAGTTCATCGGCGGCCGGGTCCTGGGCGATCTGGAGTTTTCCCATAGATGTCATCGTAGTGAGGCCGTGCTCCTGGCACACTCCCATCCATGGGTGTGAGGACGATGGGTGTGAGCACGAGGCGCAGCGCGCGTGTGGAGACGGGGTCGGCGGGCACCGCGAAGCGACGGGCCGGCCGGCGAACGGCGGGTGCGCTGATCGGAACCGGGGCGGCCCTCGCGGCGGTGCTGCTCGGCGCGTCGCCGGCCACCGCCGCGCCGTACGGAGGTCACTACGTGAAGACCATTCGGTGCGACAGCCCGAATCCGTGGCCCGCGGCCCCGCTGCGGATCCTGGTGGACGTCTGGACCGGCGGACCGTTCCCGTCCGACGGGCTGCCGGGGCCGGCCATCACCCTGGACGCGAACAACCCCGGAGGGATGGGGCCGATCCTGGAACTCACGACCCTCACCACGGTGCGCTGGCACAACAGGTCCACCGGACGCTCCGGCGTGGTCCGCGTCCCGACGCGCGCCCACAACGCGAACTGGGAAGCGGTGCTGCATCCCGGCCGCGGCCGGGTGAGCTTCACCATCCACCAGAAGATCGGTGCCATGGCGTTCAACCCGATGGTGAATCCGCAGCACTCGTCCTGTCGAGGATCGGCAGTCCTGTGACCGCGGCGGGTCACGGCCGTTCCGACGTCCCGATCGCCCGCGTTCTCGGTGTGTCGACCGCCGCTGCGGTCGGCGGCTTCCTGTTCGGCTTCGACAGCTCCGTGGTGAACGGTGCGGTCGACGCGATCAAGGGCGAGTTCAAGCTGTCCGAACTCGTCGTCGGTTTCGCAGTAGCGATCGCGCTCCTGGGCTGTGCGCTGGGCGCCTGGTTCGCCGGCCGGCTGGCCGACCGCTGGGGTCGCACACGAGTGATGCTCCTGGGCTCGGTGCTGTTCGTCGCCTCGTCCATCGGCGCGGGTCTCACACAGACGGTGTGGGACCTGATGCTCTGGCGCGTACTCGGCGGCTTGGGAATCGGCATCGCGTCGGTGATCGCCCCGGCGTACATCGCGGAGATCGCCCCGGCCCGCCTGCGTGGCGCGCTCGGCTCGATGCAGCAGTTGGCCATCACGCTCGGCATCTTCGCGGCCCTGCTGTCCGACGCGGTGCTCGCCGACAGCGCCGGTTCGGCATCGAACGATCTGTGGCTCGGCCTCGAAGCGTGGCGCTGGATGTTCCTCGTCGGCGTGGTCCCTGCCGTCGTCTACGGCGTCCTGGCACTGACCATCCCGGAATCGCCGCGCTACCTGGTGGGTCGCGGTCGTGACGCCGAAGCCGGACAGATCCTGGCGCGGGTGACGGGGGAGCCCGACCCCGACGGTCGGGTGAGACAGATCCGCGGCACGCTGAAGACGGAGGCGGCGTCGTCGCTGCGCGACATCACCGGGCCGAGCTTCGGACTGCACCCCCTGCTGTGGGTCGGTATCTGGCTGGCGGTCTTTCAGCAGTTCGTCGGCATCAACGCGATCTTCTACTACTCGACCACACTGTGGCAGTCGGTCGGCTTCTCCGAGTCGGCGTCGTTCACCACGTCGGTGATCACCGCGGTCATCAACGTCGCCATGACGTTTGTCGCCATCGGGTTCGTCGATCGGATCGGCCGTCGGCTGCTGCTGCTGATCGGCTCGGTCGGCATGTTCATCGGACTACTGTTGGCGTCGATCGCCTTCACCCAGGTGTACAAGGCGGTAGAGGACGGGGAGACGGTGTCGCGGCTCCCGACGAGCTGGGGCGTGATGGCGCTGATCGGTGCCAACCTCTTCGTCATCGCCTTCGCCGCCAGCTGGGGCCCGGTGATGTGGGTGATGCTCGGCGAGATGTTCCCCAACCGCTTCCGCGCGGTGGCGCTCGGCCTGTGCACCGCCGTCAACTGGATCTCGAACTTCATCATCTCGCTGCTGTTCCCGACCGCCATGGACGCGGTCGGACCGGCCTTCGTCTACGCCTTCTTCGCGCTCTGCGCGGGCATCTCGTTCTTCTATGTCCGGAGCAAGGTGCCCGAGACGAAGGGCATGGAGCTGGAGGAGATGGGCTGACCGGACATCGGATCGGTGAACCCGCCCGGTCTGCCCTGTCCGATCAGCGCTGTCCGGTCAGTACAGGTCGTCGAGGAACGAGTCCACGACCGCCTGCTCCTGACGCTTGGCGTCGGAGACGTCGCCGGTCAGATAGGTGCTCATCTTGACCTTGTTGCTGGTCAGCTGTGCCTCGGTGAGGTAGCGGAGGGAGTTGGGGACCACGACGGTGTCGTCGATGAGCCGCTGGCTCATCAGGACGGGGCGGCTGAAGCCGCGGGTGGGCAGCGTCAGCGACTTGCGGAGCGTGCCGGCCAGCGCCGCATTGGACGACAGCGGGCGTGACACCAGACCCGCGAGCTGCGTGTTGCCGATCTCGTCGATCAGGGCCGCCGTGCACAGCGTCTTGGCCTTCTCGACCAGCGCGGCGCCGCGCTTGGTCAGGATCGGCTCCAGTGCCGCGGGGTCCTGGGAGGCCAGGGTGTAGAGCACATCGGCGACGACCGCGGTCGGCACGGACGAGGAGCTCGGGCTCAGGCCGGCGACGACGTCGTCGTAGCCGCCGGGCACGCTGGTGGCCGTGGCGCCGCGGAAGTCGAGCTTGCCGGTCTGCCAGGCGGTGGCATTTCGGGCCAGGGAGATCGCTGCGGCGGCGCCCTGCGCCTGTCCGACGACCGCCCACTTGGGCGACAAGCTCGCCTGACCGATGTCGGCCGCGGCACGCACGGCGTCGACCAGATTGTGCGCCGTGGCGTCGACATCGGAGTACTGCGGGGCGCCCGGAGCGCCGACCGCGGCGTAGTCGGGAGCGATCACCGCGTACCCGCGCTTCAGCAGTCGGTTCATCGCGGTGCGGTCGTCGGCGTCGCCGCCGTTGTTGCGCGACGGTGAGCACGATTCGTTCCATCCGTCCGAGCCGTGCGCCCAGACCACCACCGGCCAGCCCGCCGACGGAGTGGCGCCCTTCGGTTCCAGGAGGACCGCGGTGGTCAGGTGCAGCCGCTCGTCGGAGCCCTCCGACCAGTAGCTGTACTGCTGGCCGCTGCTCGCTCCGGAGACCAGTCTGTCCGGATCGATCGTCCGGTTGGCGAAGACCGATCCCGCGGTCTGGCCGCCGGGGGCCGGCGGAGCCTCCTGCGGATCGGCCAGTGCATAGGCACCGGTCACCGTGCCTGCCGCGACAGCCGCGGCAGCCGCCGTCACACAGAGATTGCGGACGAACCGCTTCGGGGCGGAGATCATTATCGGTCCTTTACGACGGCCGGGGCGAGCTGGAGGGAGGGTGCCGAACGGGTGTGGTGCGGGAGAACGGAGATCTACGCCGTCAGCGGAGATCGATCACTGGTTGTTGACGGTGCCGAGAGCGGGCAGGAAGAAGCAGGTTCGGCCGGCCTTGGTGGTGGTGCCGAAGACGGCCGACAGGATGGTGCCCTTGCCGGTCTGGACCCGCGCCAGCCGGATGCCGTGGAAGCTCTCCGTTGCGGTCAGCAGTTGCTTCAGCGGGCTGGAGGCGGCGACCTCCGAGAGCGGCTTCAGGTCGGCCATGCCGCCCTTGAGCGTCGAGGTGTTGAACCAGGCGACCCGGAACTTGTCCGCGCCCGGCTCACCGGGCGGCACCAGCGCGAATGCGGTCTGGTCGTCGTCGATCGCCGTCAGGAGGTCGTTGTCGGCGGGGAGCAGGTCGGCGAGTCCGCGCAGCATGTCGACGTTGTTGTTGGTCTTGACGGTGGGCCACGGGCCGGGCACGGCCACTGCCGGGGCGGTGACGAGCCCGAGTGGGTTGTCGGCCGTCGGGGTGGCGCAGAGCGGCGACAGGGCAGGGCTCAGCAGTGTGGTGCCGGTGATCTTCTGCAGCGCGGCAAGAGCGTCGGCGACTGCCGGAGTCACGGCGGAGGGGGTGACGGCAGAGGGGGTGACGGCAGAGGGGGTGACAGGCGCGTCGACGGGGTTCGGTGCGAGCGGGTTGGCCGGCGCATCCGTTGTCGGCGTGGTCGCGTTCGGTGCCGAGGACTCCGGGGTCGACGTGCCGGGTGTCGTCGTGCTGGGGGTGGTGCCGGGTGACGTGGTGCTCGGGGTGGTGGTG
>NZ_JAAYXO010000120.1 GCF_012515855.1 Gordonia sp. (in: high G+C Gram-positive bacteria) | reverse complement strand
GCCCGACGTCGTCGGAGTTCTCGACCTCGACCATCAGGTGGACGATACCGGTGGTGTTCGGAATCGGCAGGAATGCGAGCGAATGATGGCGCGGATTGCAGCCGAAGAAGCGCAGCCACGCCGGCTCTTCGCCCTCCTGGCGTCCGACGATCTGCGGAGGCAGTCGCATCGAGTCGCGCAGGCGGAAGCCGAGGACGTCGCGGTAGAACGCGAGCGCCTTGGCGTCGTCGGTGGTCGTGAGGACCACGTGTCCCAGCCCCTGCTCCCCGGTCACGAAGGTGTGCCCGTACGGGCTCACCACGCGGCGGTGCTGCAGCGCCACCCCGTGGAACGCCTCCAGGACGTTGCCGTCGGGGTCGGCGAACACGATCAACTCGGCGACGCGACGGTCGGCCAGTTCCTCGGCGGTGCCCTCGCGGAACTCGACACCGGCTGCAGTCAGCCGGTCGCGCACCTCCTGCAGTCCGGCGGCGGTCGCGCATTCCCAGCCCGAGCAGGCCAGGTGGTCGCGGTCCGACGGAACGATCACCAGGCGGGCCGGGAAATCGTCCATCCGCAGGTACAGCGCACCGGGGATCGACCCGGAGCCCTCCACCATGCCGAGCACCTTGAGTCCGTATTCGCGCCAGGCGTTCATGTCCGTGGCGTCGATACGCATGTAACCGAGAGACCGGATCGGGCTCAGGTCGTCAGTCATCAGTTTCGTCGTTCCTTAGCGTTGGAGGGTGGTGGCCTTAAACCATCGTGTCGCCGATGGGGATGCCGAACTCGCCGTTGCCGAAGGCCTGGTAGGCGCGCTCGGGATCGTTGGCCGCGTGGACGCGACCGGCGTGGGCGTCGCGCCAGAAGCGCTGGATCGGCGTGCCGTTCTCCAGGGCGTGCGCACCGGAGTTCTCGAAGAGCAGGTCGATCGAGTCGATCGCACGGCCGGTGGCACGGACCTGGTCGCGACGGGCGGCCAGACGCAGCTCCATCGGGACCTCTTCGCCCGCGAGGATGTAGTCGTACTCGGCCTGCAGGTTGCCCGACAGCTGGCGCCACGCGGCGTCGATGTCCGAGGCGGCCTGGGCGATGCGGACCTTGGCGAACGGATCGTCCTTCGACTTCTCGCCGGCGTAGGCCGCGCGGACGCGCTTGCCCTGGTGCTCCACGTGCGCCTCGTAGGCGCCGTACGCCATGCCGACGATCGGCGTCGAGATGGTCGACGGGTGGATGGTGCCCCACGGCATCTTGTAGACGGGTGCGGTGTTGCGCTCGAGGCCCGGGGCCTCGCCCATGCTCATGGCACGGAAGCTCAGCATGCGGTGAGTCGGGACGAAAGCGTCCTTGACCTCGATGGTGTTGGAGCCGGTGCCGCACAGGCCCACAACGTTCCAGACGTCCTTGATGTTGTAGTCGCTGCGCGGGATCAGGAAGCTGACGAAGTCGACCGGCTTGCCGTTCTTGATCACCGGACCGCCCACGACCACCCAGTCGGCGATGTCGCAGCCCGACGACCATGCCCAGGAACCGTTGACCTTGTAGCCGCCCTCGACGACCTCGCCCATGCCCATCGGCGCGTACGACGACGAGATGCGGACGTTGGGGTCCTCACCCCAGACGTCTTCCTGCGCCTGCTGGCTGAAGAGCGCGAGGTGCCAGTTGTGGACGCCGACGATGCCCGCGACCCAGCCGGTGGAGCCGCAGGCCGTAGCCAGCCGGCGCACGGCCTCGTAGAACGTGACGGGGTCGGCTTCGAAGCCACCCCACTGCGAGGGCTGCAGCAGCTTGAAGAATCCGGTCGCCTCGACCAGGTCCGCCACTTCCTCCGGGACGCGACGAGCGTCCTCGGTCGACTGCGCCCGCTGCGCCAGGTCCGGAAGCAAGGCGTCGATCTTGTCGAGAACCTGCTGTGCGGCTTCGCTCCGCTGTCCTGCCATGTCAGTCACTCCTTCATGTCGGCTTGATGAGAATATTAGAACACGTTCTCGTTCAAAACTAGAACACGTTCTCATTTTGTGCAGAAACGTGTTCTAATGTTCCTAGTAGGAAGGGCTCGCACGGCCCACAACGACACCGACGAGGAGTCCACGATGGCTGACACCGATATCCGGGAGATCGACACCGGCGTTCCCCCCACCCGCTTCGCGCGCGGCTGGCACTGCATCGGACTGGTCGCCGAGTTCAGCGACGGCGAGGCTCACTCGCTGGAGATCTTCGGCACCAAGCTCGTGGTCTGGGCCGACCGCGCGGGCGAGATCCACACGCTCGACGCATACTGCCGTCACATGGGCGCCGACCTGTCGATGGGCACGGTCAAGGGCGACAACATCGCCTGCGCCTTCCACGGCTGGGAGTGGAACGGGAAGGGTCGCTGCGCGGAGGTCCCGTACGCCAAGCGTCACCCGAAGCTGGCCAAGACCCGCACCTGGCCGACCATGGTCCGCAACGGCCAGGTCTTCGTCTACAACGACCCCGAGGGCAACCCGCCTCCGGAGGACGTCGTGATCCCCGAACTCGCCGAGTTCGGCGACGACGAGTGGACCGCGTGGACCTGGAACAAGATCATCATCGAGGGCTCCAACTGCCGCGAGATCATCGACAACGTGGTCGACATGGCGCACTTCTTCTACGTGCACTACGCCCTGCCGGACTACTTCAAGAACGTTTTCGAGGGCCAGACCGCGGCGCAGTACATGAACAGCCACGGTCGTCCCGACGTGGGCATCTCGACCGCGTACGGCGACACCCGCCTCGAGTCGATCGCCGCATACTACGGCCCGTCCTACATGCTGAACCCGATGGTCCAGTACTACGGCGAGTACTCGGTCGAGACCATCCTGACCAACTGCCACTACCCGATCAGCGACAACTCGTTCGCGCTGATGTTCGGCGTGATGGCGAAGGTGCCGAAGGGCCTGACCGCCGAGCAGGGCGAGAACATGGCCGCCAAGATCACCGAGGGCGTCGAGGTCGGCTTCATGCAGGACGTCGCGATCTGGAAGCGCAAGACCCGCATCGACAACCCGCTCCTGGTGGAGGAGGACGGCGCCGTCTACCAGCTCCGTCGCTGGTACGAGCAGTTCTACGTCGACATCGACGACGTCACCGAAGAGATGACGGGCCGCTTCGAGTACGAGATCGACACCGTCAAGGCGCTCGAGTCGTGGAACGTCGAGGTCCAGGAGAACCTGCGCGTTCAGGCCGAGAAGAAGGCGGCGAAGGAAGCAGCCGACGCCGAGAACGCCTCGGTCTGATGACCCGCGCTGACGAACGGGGCGCGGCCGCCGGTTCCGGTTGGGCCAAGGCCCCGCAGTGGGCGAACGACCCGGACCGAGCCGCGGCGATCGCTGCCGCCACGGCCCGCGACCGTCGTCACTACCTCACCGGCGGCATGACGGAGATCGAGTGCCGATCCTGTCATGCCCTGGTGATGGTGAAGAAGACCGGCGCGCACCACACCAGCGTGCAGTGGAACGACGACGCGCTGGACCAGTGTGCGCAGATCTCCGAGATCCGTGCGTCCGGCGGCAACGCCGCGCTGCTCCCGACCTGTCCCCGACTGTCGGCCAGTATCGACCACGGCGTCGCCGAGGGAATCATCCCGAACGAGTCGCCGGCGACGGATCCCGACGGGTACTGGTGACCTCGTCCGGGGTGATCTCCCCACCCTGAACACCCTCTGCAACATCCCTTTGCGGCCGCTGACCTCGAAAGACGTCGGCGGCCGCAAATCTTTTCCCGACTCGACCAATCTGCACCGATCTCCCAGCCGTAGTACCTAACGACGGCTGACGAAGGAGATCGAGTGAGTACAGACGACCTCATCCACTGCGCCCGAACCCGCGTGGCGCTCCCGCTGACCGCCGCACAGCGCGGCATCTACTACGCGCAGCAGATCGACCCGCACGTACCGATGTCGGTGGCCGCGTTCGTGGAGTTCCACGGCGACGTCGATGCCGACATGCTGAACCGCGCCGTGGCCGACGCCGCAGAAGAGACCGAGTCCGGCCTGCTGCGACTGGTCCCGAACGACGAGGACGAGCCGACCGCACTGGTCGACGTCGACCGCAGCATCGAGCTCGGCCGCCGCGACTTCTCGCACCACGACGACCCCGCAGCCGCCGCCCGACGATGGATGGACGAGCATCGGGCGCATGTGCCGGATCTGTTCTCCGATCCCCTGCTGCAGACCTACCTGCTGACGCTGGGGCCCGACCACAGCATCTGGTACTGCTGGGGGCACCACCTCGCGTTCGACGGGTACGCGGCGATGTACATGATGCTGCGGGTCGCACAGCGCTACACGGCCGCGACCGGGGCCGAGCTGCCGCAGACCGACATCGCCTCGATGGCCTCCATTGCCGAGTTCGATGCCGATTACCGCAGCTCAACGCGCTTCGTCGACGATCACGAGTACTGGTCTGCCCATCTCGGGTCCGATCCGAACGCCCTCCCCGCAACCTCGTTCGCCACGCGAGCCGACGCGGCCGCGCCGCTGACATCGCTCGCATCCGCTGCGCTGAACGACCGCCTGGTCGAGCAGATCCGAACGCGGGCCGCCACCCTTGAGGTCCGACCGGCATCGGTCATCACCGCGGCCGTCGCGCTGTACCTCGCACGGTTCAACGACTCCCCCGACGCCATGCTCAGCCTGCCCGTCGCCGCACGCGACACCGCGGCCCTGCGGACCTCGGCCGGCCTCACCTCCAACGTGCTCCCGATCCTGGCCGCCATCGGCCCCGCCGACGATCCGCGCCGCGTGGACGACCTGATCTGCGCGGTGAACCACGACATCAAGAGCGCGGTGAGGCACCAGCACTACCGGCACGAGGACCTCACCTCCCAGGTGCTGGGAGCGGCGAACGGCCGACGCGGCTTCTTCGGGCCGATGGTCAACGTGATGCTGTTCTTCAAGCACATCGACTTCGGTTCACTGCCCGGCGCCCTCACCATCCTCTCGACCGGACCGGTGGAGGACGCGTCGGTGAACGTCTACGACGCCCTCGCCGGCGGCATGAGCCTCGATCTCGAGGCCAATCCGAACGTCTACTCCGATGCCGAAGTCCGGACTCATCATCGGCGGCTCGTCGAGTTTCTCGACCGGTTCGTGAGCGCCGCGCCGGACCTCCCCGTCACCGAGTTGCCGATCGCCACCGAGCGCGAGGCGGCCGACGCCGAACGGCACGCGGTCGGCCCGACGGTGGACTACGGCGAACAGACGCTGACCGGCCTGCTGGACGCCGCGTATCGCCGATTCGCCGACCGCACCGCCTTGATCGACCCCGACGGCACCAGCCTCACCTACGACGAACTCCACGGTCGGGCGCGCGCCGTGGCCGCAGCGCTGTGCGAGCGCGGTATCGGACCCGAGTCGGTGGTCGGCGTTCGAGTGCCCCGCGGGATCGACCAGCACGTGGTGTTGCATGCGATTGCCGCGGTGGGCGCGGTGTTCGTGCCGCTGACCCCCGATGAGCCGATTGCTCGACTACGCCGCATCCTCGACGTCGCGGAGCCGGAGTTGATCGTCGGGGACGACGACCTCGACCCCGCAGGCACCGGCCGCAGTGCGCCCGTCGCGGCGTTGGCCGACCTCGAAGCGCACGGGGCCACCGTCTCCGATCCGGCCCCGCTCCGAGCTCCGCACCCGGACTCGGGCGCGTACCTCCTGTTCACCTCGGGATCCACGGGCGCCCCGAAGGGGGTCCTGGTGAGTCATCGAGCGTTGGTGAACCGCCTGCGGTGGATGCAGGACGCGTACCCCCTCGGCAGCGACGATCGCGTGCTGCACAAGACGCCCGCCGGATTCGACGTCTCGGTCTGGGAGTACTTCTGGCCGACGACGGTCGGCGCCGCCGCGGTGGTCGCCGCCCCCGACGGACACCGGGACCCGTGGTACCTGCAGCGGATCGTCGAGCAGACGCGCGTCACCGCGCTGCACTTCGTCCCGTCGATGCTCGCGGTCTTCGCCGAATCGCGCAATCCCGGCTCGGCAGCCGATGCCGCAGCGACGCGGACCGCACTGTCCTCGGTCCGAACGATCTTCACCAGCGGCGAGGCCCTCACCCCGGGCATCGTGGCGGCGACGGCGACGGTGACGGCGGCGCCGATCCACAACCTGTACGGGCCGACCGAAGCCGCCATCGACGTCACACACCACGACGCCTGCGATCCGACCGAGCCGGTGGTCCCGATCGGCATGCCGATCCACAACACCGTCGCGCACGTCCTCGATCGACGGCTCGCGCCGAGGCCCGCGGGGGCGGTCGGCGAGCTGTATCTGGGCGGCGTGCAGCTCGCACGCGGCTACCTCGGGCGTCCCGACCTGACCGCGGATCGATTCGTCGCCGATCCGTTCGGGAGCGGCGGGCGTCTCTACCGCACCGGCGATCTGGTGCGACGACGCGCGGACGGCGAGCTCGAGTACCTCGGTCGCAGCGACTCTCAGGTCAAGATCCGCGGCCAACGCGTCGAGCTCGGCGAAGTCGAGGCCGCCCTCGCCGCGCTCCCCGAGGTCCGGACCGCGGGCGTCACGGTGCGCGACGACCTCCTCGACGACCGCGTGATCATCGGCTATGTGACAGGTGACGGCCTCCGCGACCGCGACCTGCGCGCCGAACTCGCCACCGCGGTTCCGCCGCACATGATCCCCACGGCCGTCGTAGTGTGCGAGTCCCTCCCGACCACTGCCAACGGCAAACTGGACCGTCGCGCGCTGCCAGCGCCCGACCTCGGCGACGTCGGACCGAGGGCCACCGCCGAACCCGTCACCGAGCTGGACCGCCTGGTGCGGGACACCGTGGGCGCCGTCCTCGACCTGCCCGAACCATCGATGTCCGCGGGCTTCTTCGCCATCGGCGGCAACTCGTTGTCGGCCACTCGCGTGGCCGCCCGGCTCTCGACCGCGACCGGGGTGCGCCTCGGAATTCGGGACGTCTTCGATGCGCCCGACCTCGCGGGGATCGCCACCGCGCTGCGGGCCCTCGGCGTAGCTGCAGACATCGTCCCGCAGCGTCGGCGATCGCGACGCGCGGCGATCACCGGACCGGTCCCGCTGTCGCCCGCTCAGCACCGGATCTGGCTGACCAACCGGCTCGACCCGACGCTGGCCGCGACCTACAACATCCCCTTCTCGGTCCGACTCACCGGTGCGCTCGATCGCTGTGCGCTGATCGCCGCACTCAACGACGTCGTGGCTCGGCACGAACCCCTCCGCACCACCGTCGACGAGCGCGACGGCATCGCCTACCAGCGGGTGCTGCCCGCCCACGACGGGATTCTCGACGCCGAGTGCCTCCCAGCGGAGGAACCGGCAGCGGGCGCAACGCCTGCACCAGCAACAGCAGAGGGCGACACCGCAGCAGAGGCGACGACACACGCGGAGGAGTTCGCCGCGCGGCCCTTCGACCTCGCTGTCGATCTCCCCATTCGCGCTCGCCTGGTGTCGCACTGCGAGCGCGACCACACGCTCGCGGTGGTGATCCACCATCTCGCCGCAGACGGATGGTCGCTGGCACCGTTCGCAGACGATCTCGCTCGCGCATACCGTGCGCGGACCTCGGGCGCGGGTCCGGCCTGGCCCGACCTCCCGGTCACCTACCGGCAAGCGTCGGCAGACCGACTCGCCTGGCTCGAGGATCCGTCGTCGGACGCCGGCGATCAACTCGCCTATTGGTCGGCCGCACTCGAGCACGCTCCGGTCGAGAGCGGACTGCCCTACGACCGCCCGCCGACCCGAGGGGGCGCCCGCACCGGTGATCACGTCCGCGTCCCGATCGAGGCCGCGACTCGCACCCGGCTGTTCGCGCTCGCCGACCGCCTGGACGTGACCCCCTTCATGGTGATTCACGCCGCCGTCGCGGCGCTGCTCCGCACCGCCTCGGACACCGACGACATCGTGGTGGGGACGCCGGTGTCGGGCCGCGGTTCGGGCGACCTCGACGCGCTGGTCGGGATGTTCGTCAACACGCTCGCGCTCCGGACCCGTGTCGACAAGGAGGCTGCGTTCGGCGACCTGCTCGCGGCGGTCCGCGAGTGCGACCTCACCGCGTTCGACAACGCGGACATCCCGTTCGACCGGCTCGTGACCGAGTTGAACCCTGACCGCAGTACCGGCGGGCAGCCGTACTTCGATGTCTCCGTCGCCCTCGAAGACACCGCGGAGGTGGTCCTCGACTTCGAGGGACTGTCGGCCACCGCCTCGCGGATCGATACCGGGACCAGTAAGTTCGGCCTCGAGTTCACCGTGACCGACCGGCACGGCGACGCCGGAATGGAGTTGCTGCTCGGGTACGCCGACGATCTCTTCGACCGAATCACCGCGACCGGGCTCGCATCGAGATTCGTGCGCTTGCTGGACACGGTCACCGACGACCCGAACATCGCCGTCGGCGACGCCTGCGTCCTCGATCCCGTCGACCGCCTGGACCTGGTACCCGCCGTCGGCGGCGGCACGCGCCCCGCCGAGCATCTGTCGCAGCTGATCGCGACGGCCGCAGCCGCGGCCGCACACCACCCGGCGATCGTCGACGCCGAGAGCAACCGCACCCTCACCTACCGCGACCTCGACGTCGAATCGAATCGACTGGCGCGAACGCTGATGGCTGCGGGCGCAGGACCGGAGGACTTCGTGGCGATCGCGCTGCCGCGAGGAACGGATTGGCTGGTCGCCCTGTTCGCCGTCGCCAAGTCGGGGGCGGCGTGGGTTCCCGTGGATCCCGCCCATCCGCGCACCCGCATCGAGTTCATGCTGGCCGATTCGGGCGCGGAGGTCGTCCTGACCGACCGCGCATCGGCAGCCGAGCTGCCGACCGGCGACCCGCACACGGTGCTCCTCGTCGACGACCTCGACACGGCCGGCGACCAGTCGATCACCGCGGGCGAACGTCTCGCTCCCATCGACATCGACCAGCCCGCCTACCTGATCTACACCTCGGGGACCACCGGTCGGCCCAAGGGCGTGGTGGTGAGCCACCGCGGCCTGGCCGACCTCGCCGCCGAGCAGGTGTCCGCACTGACGATGAACGGCGGCAGCCGGACGCTGCATCTGGCTTCGCCGAGCTTCGACGCGTCGATTCTCGAGGTGATCATGGCGGTGGGCGCCACCGCGACCATGCACATCGCACCCGCCGGAATGGTCGGCGGTCGGGAACTCGCCGAGTTGATGGCCGATGCCGCGATCACCCACGCCTTCCTCACCCCTTCGCTGCTCACGACGATGTCGCCGGACGATCTGCCACAGCTGGAGAGCCTGGTCATCGGCGGCGAGAGCCCCAACTCCGAGGCCGTCCGTCGCTGGGCCGTCGGGCGCCGGGTGATCAACGCCTACGGTCCCACCGAGACCACCGTGGTCGCGACCATGTCGCAACCCATCGCACCGAACGACGCCGTCACCATCGGCAGACCGATCCGCGGAGTGTCCGCGATGGTCCTCGACGAGCGACTCCGCCCGGTGCCGCCGGGGACGATCGGCGAGCTCTACCTCTGCGGATCGCATCTCGCTCGCGGCTACCACCGCGTGCCGTCGCTGACCTCGAAGCACTTCATCGCCAACCCGCTCAGCCACGACGGCGAACGGATGTACCGCACGGGCGATCTGGTGCGGTGGACAGCCGACCGTTCGCTCGAGTTCCGGGGCCGCTCCGATCACCAGACCAAGGTGCGGGGCCACCGGATCGAGCTCGGCGAGGTCGACGCGGCTCTGGTCGCCGACCACGCGGTGCGCGAAGCGGTGACGGTCGTGTCCGGGGCCGGTGAGACCGCCCGCCTCGTCGCGTACGTCGTCGCAGCGGCCGGCTCGCTCGACCCCTCCGCTTGCCGCGCTGTTCGCGACCGACTCGCCGACCGCCTGCCGCGCCACCTGGTTCCGTCCGTCGTCGTTCCCCTCGACGCGATCCCGGTGACGCCGGTGGGCAAGACCGATACGCGAGCGTTGCCCGCGCCCGGCGCGCCCGACGACACACCGGCCGACGAACCGCCCCGCACCGCCGCCGAAGGCGTGACCGCTCGCGCGGTCGCCCAGATCCTCGGCATCGATCCGGCAGCCATCGGCCGTGCCGACGACTTCTTCGAGCTCGGCGGCAACTCGCTGCTCGCCACTCGGTTGGCGACCAGCCTCGAGGAGCACACCGCCGCACGCATCTCGGTGCGCGCCCTGTTCGACGACCCGCGCTTGTGCGCCATCGCGCGGCTCGTCGAAGGCGACACTCCACATGGGGCTGCCGAGGACCCCGGGCCGCGGCTGGAACTGACGGGCGGCGACACCGACGCGCCGGTCGAACCCGGTCCGGCCCAGCAGCAGCTGTGGTTCCTCAACCGACTGGCCGACCCGGACGCCGGTGCGGCCTACCACATCGCGTTCGCCCTCGACCTCGACGGCGACCTCGACGTAGCGGCGCTGCAGGGCGCGCTGGCCCACGTCGTCGCACGTCACGAGCCGCTCCGCACCCGCTATCCGGAGCGGGACGGCCGTCCGGAGCTGGAGGTGCTTCCGATCGACGACGTCTGGCTCGGTCTCACTCCGACGGCCGTCGCCGACGACGAGTGGGAGTCCCGCGCGGCAGCGTTCGCCGCGCAGCCGTTCGACCTGACCGTCGACTGTCCGCTGCGCGCCGCCCTGCATCGTCTGCCCGACGGCCCGACGGGCAACCTCCGGCATCGGTTGTCCCTGGTGATCCACCACATCGCGGCCGACGGTGCCTCCATGGCGCCTCTCGCCCGCGATCTCGGCGAGGCCTACGCCGCCCTGCACGCCGGTCGCACACCGCCCCGGCCGGAGCCGTCGATCACCTATCGCGACTTCCTCCGCGGGCAGACCGCGGAACTCGATCAACCGTCGAGCGCGACAGCGTCGACCACGCGGCTCGACGCCCTGACGGCGTGGTGGCGCCGCAGGCTCGACGGCATCGGCCACGCACCGGTGCTGGCCTCCGACCTCGAGGCCCCGTCGGCCACCGGCCGGGCCGGAATGGTCGAGGTCCCGTTCCCAGCCGCGCTCCGCACCGCGCTGGCGGCGGACGCCGCGCCCGGCACCACCGAGTTCATGACGATGCACGCGGTGCTCGCGACGCTCCTGCACCACCTGTCCGCAGATCCCGCTGTCCATGTCGAGACCGGAGTCAGCGATCTGGTCGTCGGGACCCCGGTCGCGGGACGGTCGGAGCCCGCCCTCGCCGACCTGGTCGGCATGTTCGTCAACTCGGTCCCGTTGCGCACCCGCGTCGACTCCGCACTCGGGTTCACCGACCTGCTGTCGCAGGTCCGCGACAACGACCTCGACGACCTCGCGCACAGCGCGCTGCCGTTCGAGAAGCTGGTCGCCGAGCTCCGGCCGCCGCGAACCGGGCGCCATCCCGTGTTCGGTGTCGCGCTCACCGTCGACGATCTCCCCCGGGACGTCCTCGACCGGGATCTCGCCGCGCGGACCGGTCTGGCCGTCGCGGTGCGCGAGATCGGCACCGGCGGCGCCCGGTTCGACCTCGAACTGTCGATTCGGGCCGACACCGCCCGCTTCACGTTCGACGTCGGGCTGTACAGCGAGGACCGAATCACCGACATCGCGCACCGCTTCGTCGACCTGGCCCACCAGCTCGCCGACCACCCGCACCGACCGATCGGCGATCTCGAGCCGATGGGCCCCGCGGACGGCCGCACCGCCGCGACCGAGACCGGCCCCGCACCCGCCCACCTGGCCGATCTCATCGACCGCGCTGTCCGCTCGCACCCGGACACCGTCGCGCTCGACGACGGCGCCACCCGTCTGACCTACCGGAAGGCAGGTCGCACGGCGAACCGCTGGGCGCGCACCCTCACCGCGCACGGCGTCGAGCCGGGCGACGTGGTCGCCGTGGCGATCGACCGATCGGCCGAATCCGTGCTCGCCACGTGGGCGGTCACCACGACCGGCGCCACCGTGATGCCGGTGGACGCCCGGCACCCCGCCCATCGTGTGGCGCACATGATCGCCGACTCCGGGGCCGCTCTGGGGATCACCTCGAGCGCGCTGCGGCCGACCCTGCCCGACGGCCTGACCTGGCTCACCGTCGACGACCTCACCGCTGATCGCCCCGGTGCCCGCCGCGCGCTCCGCACCCCGCCGGCCCGCCGAATCGACAGCGGCGCCTACCTGATCTACACCTCGGGCACCACGGGCATGCCGAAGGGCGTCGTGGTGAGTCACCGCGGCCTCGCCCCGTTCGCGGCCACCCAGACCCGCCGATTCGGCGTCGACCACACCAGCCGCACGCTGCACTTCGCCTCCCCCGGTTTCGACGCCGCGATGCTCGAACTGCTGCTCGCCGTCGACGCCGCAGCGACCATGACGATCGCGCCGCCAACGCTGTACGGAGGCGACGAGCTCACCGAGTTCCTCGCCGAACAGCGGGTCACCCACGCCTTCGTGACGCCCGCGGCACTGTCGGCCGCCGGTCCCCGCGATCTGCCGGACCTGCGCTGCCTCGGCGTGGGCGGCGAATCCTTCGGCCGCGATCTGGTGGCCCGGTGGGGCGCCGACCGCACCCTGCTGAACTGCTACGGCCCCACGGAGACCACCATCGTGGCGCTGATGTCGTCCCTGCATCCCGGCGAACCCATCACCATCGGTCGACCGGTGGCCGGGGTATCGGCCATGGTGCTCGATCACCGGCTGCGGCCCCTCCCGCCGTTCGCCCCCGGCGAGCTGTACCTGACCGGCCCCGGCCTCGCGACCGGCTACCTGAATCGGTCCTCGCAGACCGCCCGGACCTTCGTCGCGGCGACCGACGGTTCGGGTGCGCGGATGTACCGGACCGGGGATCTCGCTGCCACCGACCTCGCAGGCAACCTCGTCTTCCACGGTCGGAGCGACCATCAGGTCAAGGTCCGCGGTTTCCGCATCGAGCTCGACGAGGTCGACGCCGTTCTCACCGGCCACCCGGATGTCGGGGCGTCGGTGACGGTGGTCGACGGGTCGTGCGACAGTGCTCGCCTGGTCAGCTACGTGACCGGCGCAGCAGACGCCGACGTCGATCGCGTGCGGTCGTACGCGGGTGATCAGCTGCCCCGCCACATGGTCCCGGCGGTCGTCGTACCGCTCGACACGATCCCGTTGACGGTCAACGGCAAGGTCGACCGGGCAGCGCTGCCGGTCCCCGAGCGGGCCGAACGCGTCCCCGCGCGGCGGCCGGCACCGGGTGCGGAGACCCTGCTCGCCGACCTGGTCGGCGACGTCCTCGGCCTGCCCGCAGGCAGTGTCGGCGCCGACGACGACTTCTTCGCCCTCGGCGGCACGTCACTGCAGGCGACCACGGTGGTCAGCCGGATCAACGCGGTCCACCGGGGCGACCCGATCCGCGTTCGCATGGTCTTCGACCACCCGAGCGTCGCTGCCCTCGCCCGGTTGCTCGACGTCGACCCGACGCGCGTGGCGAACGAACCGGTGCCGTCGGCGTCCGACGTGACACGGTTCCCGCTGGCACCGATGCAGAAGCGCCTGTGGTCGCTGCATCGGAGCGACCCGGCGTCGGTGGACTACGCAATGCCCTTCGTGCTGCGCCTGCACGGCAGCCTCGACGCCGCGGCCCTGCGTGAGTCGCTGGTCGACGTCGTCGCCCGGCACGCCGTCCTGCGCACGGTGTACACCGACACCGACGACGGCCCCGTCGGCGTGGTGCGCGACGACCCGGTGGCGGTGATCGGCGACCTCACCAACAGCGACGAGGACGCCGCGACGATGCTCCGGCGGCCATTCGACCTCACCCGAGACGCACCCGTCCGGGCGCTGCTGACCGGACGCGACGACAGCCACGAACTGCTCCTGGTCCTCCATCACATCGCGGCGGACGGCGCGTCCATGCCGACCGTCATCGGTGATCTGCTCGGCGCCTACCGGGCTCGGACCGGGGCGAGCGATCAGCAGGTGACCCGAGCGCCTGCGGTTCCCGACTACCGCGACCACGCCCTGACCGCGCAGCGTGTGCAGACCGACGCCGACCTCCAGTACTGGACTGCGGTCCTCGACGGCGCGCCCGCCGTCACCAGCGTGGACGCCGACCCGGCGCAGGCGGATCGAACCGGTGGGGCAACGGTCGACCTGCCGATCGAACCGCCCCTGCGCGACGAGATCGTCGCCTTCGCCCGCGCCAACTCGACGTCCGCGTTCACGGTGCTGCACACGGCGCTGGCCGTGCTGCTCAACCGGCTCGGCGCGGGCGACGACCTGGTGATCGGAACCCCGGTGGACACCCGCGCGGCAGTCGGCGGTCAGCACGACTTCCGTGACACCGTCGGCATGTTCGTCAACACCGTCGCACTGCGCAGCACCATCGATGGGGCCGCGAGCGCGCAGTCCCTGGTGGAACAGACGCGGGACGCCGACCTCGACGCGTGGGATCACCTCACCGCGCCGTTCGACGACATCGTGTCCGCGCTGAATCCGCCGCGGCTGTCGGGGCGCAGCCCGCTGTTCCAGGTGGCGCTGTCGGTACACGACTTCGCCGACTCCATCAGCGGCGAGCACCTTCCGGTGTCCGCCGACCTGATCGGCGAGATCGCCGAACTCGACACCCAGGCCGCCAAGTTCGACCTGCAGTTCACGGTGACCGGCATGAACTCGTCGTCGACGACGACGAATCTGTCGCTGACCTACGCGCGAAACCGGTACGACGACGACCAAGCCGCGGAGCTGAGCGTCCGCCTGCTGCGCGTGGTGCGGGCTCTCGTCGCCGATCCGCAGCGCCGCGTCGGCGACATCAGGATCACCGATCCGCTCGAAGCCGACGCCCTGACCCCGGTGTCCGGGCCCGCAGCCACCGCACCGCGGACCTTCGCCGACCTCCTCGACGACGCCGTCCGCCGCAATCCCGACGGCATCGCGGTCACGACCGAACATCCCGGGGACGGCACGGCCGACATCACCTACCGCGAGCTCTTTCATCACGCCAACCGGCTGGCCCGATGGCTGCTGCAGCAGGGCGTCGCGCAACGACCCGAGTCCGTGGTGGCGGTCGCGATACCCCGCTCGGCGGAGGCGATCACCGCGATCTGGGCGGTCGTCCGGACCGGTGCCGCATACTTGCCGGTGGATCCGACGTACCCCGCCGATCGCATCGCTCACATGCTCGACGACGCGGGCGTCGATCTGATCCTCACGACCGGCGGCCATGTGGACGCACTGCCCGACTCCGCGGTACCGACGGTGCTGCTCGACGATCCGACGGTGCAGACGCAGTTGG
>NZ_JAAYXO010000119.1 GCF_012515855.1 Gordonia sp. (in: high G+C Gram-positive bacteria) | reverse complement strand
GACCCAGTTAGCGTTGGACCCAGTTAGCGGCCGTCACCGACGACCCGATCGGCAACCTCTCCGGAAGGACCCTCATGCGCGTCTACCTGCCTGCCACGCTGGCGATGATCCAGGAGATGGTCGCCGCGCCGGACGGCTCGTTCGGAGCGGTCGGAGGCACCGGCTTCGCGCTCACGCCCGCGCTGCGGGAGGCATACGTCTCGGGCGACGATGAAGAACTCGAGGAGGTGGCGCTGCGGGAGGCCGCGCGGGCGTCGCTCCGACTGCTCGGCGCCGACGAGTCGGACCTGCCGTTACGGCGGGTGGTGGTCGTGGCCGACGCTGAGGCCACGGTGCGACCGGATCTGGACGACGCTGTCGTGAAGGTCGCCGGGCCCGTCGCGCAGGCGGACATCGTCGCGGTGCACGTCGACGGTGCGGATGCGGAGAAGGCGGTGATGGCCGCCGTCGCACTGATCGACGCCGCGGACCTCGGAGACGAGGAGGGGGAGTTGGCGATCGGCGACGTGGAGGATCACGATCTCGGCTGGTACGCCACGCAGGAACTGCCGTTCCTCCTGGAGCTTCTGTAGAGAATTTTCGATACCGGACAGGAACTGACCGGTTAGGGCGCGATCCTGGTGAGGCAGACAGCAACAACACACTCGACCTTCGGAGGACTCCATGTACGCTCCCGCTCGTCACGATGAACTGACCGGCCTCGCCAACTATGCAGATCAGCAGCTCGGCGCATTGCGGGCCGCGATCTACGGGCTCACCGAACAGCAGGCACGCCAGACGCCGTGTCGCAGCGCGCTCTCCATCGGCGGACTTCTCAAGCACATCACGCGCGGGCTGCGCGGCGCCGTCGCCCAACTCGACGGCACCGCCGAGCCGATGGTCCTCGACGAAGCGACCTACGCCGAGTTCATGGGCAGCTTCGCCCTCACCGCAGACGAGACCGCGGTCGAGATCGTCGCGAAGTTCGACGCCGCTCGCACGGCATTTCTCGAGGCGATGGAGACCGCCGACCCGGACGCGGACTCGATGGCTCAGCCCGCGCCGTGGGCCGGGATCTACGACTCCCGTCCGATGAAGAATCGCTACTTCATGGTTCACCAGATCGAGGAGTTCGCGCGGCACGCGGGCCACGCCGACATCATCCGCGAGGAGATCGACGGGATGACGGTCCCTGCGTTGGAGATGTCCCTCGCGGGTGCCCCGGCCAACGACTTCTTCGCGCCGTACACGCCGGAGCCGGGCACCATCCTCGCCTGATCTGCGTCACATTCCATTCGCTCTCGGCGCTCCGAAACGCTAACCTACGGAATCGTAACTTAGGTGTTCTCGGAGACGACCGGGAACCGGCGGAGGAGACAGCACATGGCGTGGCGCGAACGATTCGAAGCACCGGCGGCCGGCGTCGCGGCCAATCGCAAGCGCGCCAAGTGGCTCCGCGCCGCGGTCGCGCGGGTGACCACTCCGCTGCTGCCCGACGACTACCTGCACCTGGCCAATCCGCTGTGGTCGGCGCGCGAACTGCGCGGCAAGGTGGTCGCGGTGACTCCCGAGACGTCCGACAGCGCGACGATCGTCATCCGGCCGGGCTGGGGATTCTCCTTCGACTACCACCCGGGTCAGTACATCGGCATCGGTGTGCTCGTGGAGGGTCGCTGGACCTGGCGGTCGTACTCGCTGACGTCGGAGCCGGCGTCGTCGCGCAGTGATCGGACGGTGTCGATCACGGTGAAGGCGATGCCCGAGGGGTTCCTGTCGTCGCACCTGGTCAACGGGCTCGAGCCGGGCTCGGTGGTACGACTAGCCGCGCCCGCGGGCGAGTTCGTGCTGCCGGAGCCGCTGCCGGAGAAGATCCTGTTCGCGACCGCGGGCAGCGGCCTCACGCCGATCATCTCGATGTTGCGCACCATGAGGCGGCGCGGACAGCACGTCGACGTGAAGGTGCTGCATTCGGTGCCCACCGAAGACGACCTGATGTTCGGCGACGAGTTGCAGTCGATGGCGGACGAGGGGCTGATCGACATCCACGTGCAGTTCACCCGCGTCGACGGCAAGCTGACGCCTGCGCAGTTGCGGGCCCTTTGTCCGGACTGGGCCGAGCGTGCGACCTGGGCCTGCGGCCCGGGCGGCTTCTTGGACATGCTCAGCGAGCAGTTCGAGGAGGCCGGTGTGCCGGAGAAGCTGCACATCGAGCGGTTCGCGCTGGAGCGCGGCGCAGTCGGAGCGGAAGGCGGTGTCGTCACCTTCGGCACTCCGGACCGACAGATCGAGGTCGACGGTGCGACCACGCTGCTCGAAGCGGGGGAGGAGGCCGGGGTGCTGATGCCGTTCGGCTGCCGCATGGGCATCTGCCAGAGCTGTGTCGTCATGCTAGACAAGGGGGTCGTGCGTGACCTGCGGACCGGCGTCGAGCACGTCGAGGGTGAGCGGATTCAGACGTGCGTCAGTGCGGCGGCGGGCGACTGCACGCTCGACGTCTGACGCCGAAGAGCGGCCGAAGAGCGAGGTCAGCGCTCGAATCCGTGCCTATGACGTGCGCCACCGTTCTGCGGGGTGGACAGCTTACGGAACCGTAACCTACGATTGCGTAAGTTAAGAATTCACGGTTACGAGGAGTGGCATGGCGATCTCGGACATCCCCGAATACGCGCATCTGACCGATGCGGACGTTGAGGCGCTCGGTGCGGAGCTGGATCAGATCCGCGCTGACATCGAGGCCGATCGTGGTGCGCGCGATGCGCGCTACATCCGCAACACCATCATGTTCCAGCGGACGCTGGAGGTCTCCGGTCGAGCGCTCACGTTCGGGGCTCGCGACCGTCGCCTGTGGTGGGCCGGCGCGACGGCGCTCGGCGTCGCGAAGATCGTCGAGAACATGGAACTGGGCCACAACGTGATGCACGGCCAGTGGGATTGGATGAACGATCCCGAGGTGCACTCCACGTCGTGGGAGTGGGACAACACCGGGCCGAGTGCGCACTGGAAGCACACCCACAACTACATCCATCACAAGTACACCAACGTGCTCGGCATGGACGCCGACGTCGGCTACGGCCTGCTCCGCGTGACCCGCGATCAGCGGTGGAAGCCCTTCAACCTCGGCAACATCGCTTACAACACGCTGCTGGCGCTCGGGTTCCAGTACGGCGTGGCCGTGCAGCATCTGGAGCTGGGTAAGAAGCGTCGGACCCCCGAGGCCAAGGAGCAGTTCCACCGCGACCTGCGCGACGTCGGCATCAAGATCGGTCGCCAGGCGGGCAAGGACTACATCGCGTACCCGGCGCTCGTCGGCGCGGTCACCCGATCGCGCACTGGCGCACGCAAGGCGTTCACCGCCAACCTGATGGCCAACGTGATCCGCAATGTGTGGACCAACGCGGTCATCTTCTGCGGCCACTTCCCGGACGGCGCCGAGAAGTTCACGAAGCAGGACGTCGACAGTGAGACGCGCGGCGAGTGGTACCTGCGCCAGATGCTGGGCAGCGCCAACTTCCGTTCCGGACCGGTCCTCGGCTTCATGAGCGGCAACCTGTCGTACCAGATCGAGCACCACATCTTCCCGGACCTGCCGAGCAACCGGCTGCCGGAGATCGCAGTCCGGGTCCAGGCGCTGTGCGCCAAGTACGACATCCCGTACACCACCGGCTCGTTCCCGGTCCAGTACGCGAAGTCGTGGCGGACCATCGCGAAGCTCTCGCTGCCGAACAAGTACCTCTCCGGAACTGTCGACGATGCCCCCGAGACCGCTTCGGAGCAGCGCTTCAAGACGTCATCGGACGTGCGTCTGGTGTCGACCGTCGACCCGACGACCGGTCGCCGGAAGGGACTGAAGACGGCGATCGTCGGGCTCAAGGACCGCCAGGCGCGCCGCCCGTCACCCTCCCGGGCATAATGTGATCAATGGCAATTTCAGATATCAATGAGTATGCGCACCTGACCGACGCCGATGTCGACGCACTGGGTGCGGAACTCGATATGCTGCGCCGGGAGATCGAGTCGAGCCTGGGGGAGAAGGACCGTCGCTACCTGCGACGGACCATCTACGCGCAGCGAGGACTCGAGGTGCTCGGTCGCGCCGCGCTGTTCGGCAGCCACCGCCGCTCGCTGTGGCTGCTCGGTGCCGGCGCGCTCTCGGTGGCCAAGATCATCGAGAACATGGAGCTCGGCCACAATGTGATGCACGGCCAGTGGGATTGGATGAACGATCCCGAGGTGCACTCCACGTCGTGGGAATGGGACATGGTGTGCGCGTCGCCGCATTGGAAGCACTCGCACAACTACATCCATCACAAGTACACCAACGTCCTCGGCATGGACCACGACGTCGGCTACAAGATCCTGCGTGTGACGCGCGACGAGGCGTGGGAGCCGCGTCGAGCCTTCCAGCCGTTCTTCAACCTGATGTTGGCGGCGACGTTCGAGTGGGGTATCGCGTTGCACGATCTCGAGCTCAAAGAGGTCATCACCGGGCGCAAACCGATGGATCAGGCCAAGCCGGAGATCAAGCTGTTCGCCCGCAAGGCGCTGCGACAGCTCGGCAAGGACTACGTGCTGTACCCGGCGATGACCGGACCCAACTTCAAGCACACCCTGACGGCGAACCTGACGGCTAACTTCGTCCGCAACCTGTGGGCGTACGTGGTGATCTTCTGCGGCCACTTCCCGGACGGTGCCGAGAAGTTCACGGCGGCGACGCTCGAGGACGAGTCGCAGGGTCAGTGGTACCTGCGCCAGATGCTGGGAACCGCGAACTTCGACGCAGGCCCCGCGCTGGCGTTCATGAGCGGCAACCTCTGCTACCAGATCGAGCATCACCTGTACCCGGACCTGCCGAGCAACCGGCTGGCCGCCATCTCCGTGCGGGTGCGCGAACTGTGCGTCAAGTACGACCTGCCGTACAACACGGGATCGTTCACCATGCAGTACCTGCGCACGCTGCGGACGATCAACAAGCTCGCCCTGCCCGATCGATTCCTGACGGCCACCACCGACGACGCTCCGGAGACGGCTTCCGAGCGTCGCTTCGACAGCCTGCCCAACCGCGGCAGCGGCGGCCTCAAGACCTCGCTCGCGCAGTTGCGTGAGGCTCGTCGGGCCAAGAAGCGCCTGCGCTGAGGCGTCTCAGCTCGGCTCGGGCTCCGCGGCCGACACCGGCTCCTCGGCAACCGTCGGTGACGACACCGCGACTAGGAGTTCACGCACGGCCATGGCGCGGCGATGGGAGTTGCCGGTGAGGGCGTCGAGCGCGCATTCCGGATCGGCGGGCGGACCGAGATGCGTGCAACCCCGCGGACACTCCTCGATGGCGTCGCGGAGGTCGTCGAAGGCATCGACGATCTGATCGGGGGTCACATGTGCGAGTCCGAACGAGCGGATTCCGGGGGTGTCGACCACCCATCCGCGCGGTTCGGCGTCGGGTGTCTCGCCGGGCAGCGGGAGGGCGACGGACTGGGTCGAGGTGTGTCGACCCTTGCCGACTCCCGAGACCACACCGGTGGCGCGTTTGGCGTCCGGAACGAGGCGGTTCACCAGGGTCGACTTGCCGACGCCGCTGTGCCCGATGAGTGCGGTGAGGTGGCCGTCGAGTACTTCCCAGAGGTCGTCGAGGGGGTCGTCGCGTCCCGCGGTGACCACCGGGAGATCCAGATCGACGAAGTTGGCGGCGAACTCCTCGGGTGAGGTGAGGTCGGACTTCGTCAGGCACAGCACCGGCGTCAGCCCGCCGGCGTAGGCGGCGGCCAGTGCGCGTTCCACGAATCCGGTGCGCGGCGGGGGATCGGCCAAGGCGGTCACGATCAGGAGACGGTCGGCGTTGGCGACCACGATGCGCTCGTAGGGGTCGTTGTCGTCGGCGGTCCGTCGGAGAACGGTGCTGCGGTCCTCGACGCGGACGATCCGGGCGAGGGTGTCGGGCTTGCCGGAGAGGTCTCCGACCACGCCGACGCGATCGCCCACGACGATGGGGGTGCGCCCCAATTCGCGGGCGCGCATCGTGACGATCCGGCGATCGGGATCGCCGTCGAGCACGCATCCCCAGCGCCCGCGGTCCACCGAGACCACCACCGCGGTCTCGGCGTCCTCATGGGCGGGGCGGGTCTTGGTTCGCGGTCGAGTGCCTTTGCCCGGACGGATCCGCACGTCCGACTCGTCGTACGATCGGCGCGGGTTCCGTGCGGTGTTGCGGCTCAAGACGCGGTTCCCGCCATCTCTTCCCACATGGCTACGAAGTCCGGCATGGTTTTGGAGGTGGTCTCCACGTTCTCCACTGCCAGTCCCTTGACCCGGAGACCGAGAATGGCGCCCGCGGTGGCCATCCGGTGGTCGGCGTAGCTGCGCCACAGGTCGGCGCGCAGCGAGGCGCCGCCGTCGCCGACGATCACCAGGCCGTCGTCGGTCTCGCGGCAGCTGCCGCCGATCCGGTTGATCTCGGTGCTCAGCGCCTGGAGACGGTCGGTCTCGTGTCCGCGCAGATGTCCGATCCCGCGGAGGGTCGACGTGCCGGTCGCCAGGCAGCAGAGTGCGGCGATGGTGGGGGTCAGCTCGCCGACCTCGTGCAGGTCGATGTCGAGCGGTGCCAGACTCTCAGGGCCGCGGATGGTCAGCAGGCCGTCGTCCGCATGGTCCGACGTCGCGCCCATCTGCTCCATGATGCCGACGATGGCTGCGCCCGGCTGGGTGGTCGTGACCGGCCAACGGGGCACGCTGACGCGCCCGGCGGTGGCCGGTGCGGCGGCGAGGAACGCCGCGGCGTTGGAGAGGTCCGGTTCGATGGTCCAGTCGATTGCTCGGATGGCGGTCGGAGCGACGGTCCAGCGGGTCGCCGCCGCGTCGAACTCGACGGCCACCCCGGCCGCCGCGAGCATCTCGATCGTCATGTCGATGTGGGGCATCGACGGCACGGGGGCGCCGACGTGAGTGATCGCGACGCCGTTCGTGAAGCGCGGCGCGGAGAGCAGTAGACCGGAGACGAACTGCGACGAGGCCGACGCGTCGATCGTCACCGGGCCGCCCGCGACCGAACCGGAACCGTGAACGGTGAAGGGGAGGCCCGTGCCGTCGATGCTCGCGCCGAGTGAGCGTAGGGCGTCGAGGACCGTGTCGAGGGGGCGGCTGCGGGCTTGTTCGTCGCCGTCGAAGAAGGCGTCGCCGGTCGCGAGGGCTCCGACAGCGGGCAGGAAGCGCATGACGGTGCCTGCCAGGCCGCAGTAGACGGTCGCGCCGTGCAGCGGCTCGGGCGTGACGTCGACGCTCGTCGGGTCGTCCGGATCGTACGAGATTCCGGTGCCGAGCGCGGCGAGGCCGTCGAGCATCAGGTCGGTGTCGCGCGAGCGAAGGGTGCCGGTGATGCGGGACGGTCCGTCTGCCAGGGCGGCGAGGATCAGGGCGCGGTTGGTGATCGACTTGGAACCGGGAAGGTCGACGGTGGCATCGACGGGGCTGACGGGGAACGGTGCGACCCAGTTGCTCATGCCGTCCAGTCTCTCATGCGGCTATCCGCGCACGTCACGGCGTAAGGGGTGGTCGGACGGGATCTCGACGACGATCAGGCGGCGACCGTCGGGATCGTTGACGGTCATCTCGATCAAGCCCCACGGCTTGGTCTCCGGTTCTGCGACGATCGGCACGCCTGCCGCGGCGAGCTCGTTCCGCGTCGCCGCCACGTCGCGAACTTGCAACCAGAGCATGGTGCCGACGGTGGCGTCGGCTGCGGTGTCGGGGGCGAGGTGAGCGGGGATCTCGATGAAGCCTGCGCCGGCGTGGAACACGGTTCCGCCCGGGTGCTCGCGTGCCACGGCCAGCCCCAGTCGATCGCGGTAGAACGAGGTCTGACCCGCCCGGCGGTTCCTGGACAGTCTCCCGACTATCGTTGGGGTGAACTGGAATTGGAGCATTCACGTGCCACGGGAGTATTCAGCTGAGTTCAAGGCCTCGATTGCCTTGGAGGTGATCGAGCACTCACGGCCGATCGTAGCGGTTGCCAAAGACAACAGCGTCTCAGAGCAGTCGGTGTCTCGATGGGTTCAGCTTTATCG
>NZ_JAAYXO010000118.1 GCF_012515855.1 Gordonia sp. (in: high G+C Gram-positive bacteria) | reverse complement strand
TCGTCAAGGGATCGGCGCTGGGACCGGCCGTACAGCAGGCCGTGCAGTATCTGATCGACAACGGGCAGTACGAGCAGATCGCGAAGCATTGGGGAGTCGAGGCGGGCATGATCACCGTCGCGGAGATCAACGGGGCAGCGAAGTGAGCCGACGACAGGGATTGAGCCGATGACAGTCACCGACAACGCCGCGAACCGCGACGCCGCGGAACCGGAACCGATCCAGGCCGTTCCGCTCAAGCATCCCGGCCAGTGGATCGCCGGTGCGGTCATCCTGATTCTGGTCGGCCTCTTCATCTACGGAGCGGCGACCAACGACGCGTATCGCTGGGACACGTACGCCAAGTACCTGTTCGAGGAACGGATCCTGTCCGGTGTCGGCTACACGCTCGCCTTGACGGTCCTCGCCATGATCGCCGGCGTCGTGCTCGGCGTGATCGTCGCGGTGATGCGGATGTCGCCCAACAAGGTCCTCAGCGCCACCGCGTGGGTGTACCTGTGGGTGTTCCGCGGCACCCCGGTGTTCGTCCAGCTGGTGCTGTGGGGACTGGTCGGATCGCTGTACAAGGTCATCAGCATCGGTGTTCCGTTCGGCCCGACGTTCGTGCAGATCGACATCCAGCAGCTCAGCCTCGAGTACGTGTTCGTGCTCGCTGTGATCGGTTTGGCGCTCAACGAGGCCGCCTACATGGCCGAGATCGTTCGCGCGGGCATCTCGTCGGTCGGCGAAGGTCAGATGGAGGCGTCGGTCGCCCTGGGAATGTCGTGGTGGCAGACCATGCGGCGCACCGTGCTTCCCCAGGCGATGCGCGTCATCATTCCGCCGACTGGCAACGAGGTCATCAGCATGCTGAAGACCACCAGCCTGGTGCTCGCCGTGCCGTTCAGCCTCGAGCTGTACGGCCGCTCGCGGGACATCTCCGGCGTCAACTTCCAGCCGATCCCGATGCTCCTGGTGGCGTCGACCTGGTACCTGGTGATCACATCCGTGCTGATGGTGGGTCAGCACTACGTCGAGAAGCACTACGCGAAGGGCGCATCGCGTCAGCTCACCGACGGTCAGCTCGAAGCCCTCGCCGCCGCCAACAAGACGATCGTGGAGGAGGGCAAGTGACCGACCCCCAAGCCGTGCCCGGTGGTCGACCGATGGTCCTGGCCGACCGCGTCTGCAAGAGCTTCGGCGCCCTGCAGGTCCTCAAGGGCGTTTCCCTGGAAGTCCAGTCCGGTGAGGTCGCCTGCCTCATCGGTCCCTCGGGATCGGGCAAGTCGACCTTCCTTCGCTGCGTCAACCACCTCGAGAAGATCAACGCCGGTCGCCTCCTCGTCGACGGCGAACAGATCGGTTACCGCGAGCGCGGCGGCAAGCTCTATGAGATGAGCCCGCGCGACGCCGCCAAGCAGCGTCGCGACATCGGCATGGTCTTCCAGCACTTCAACCTCTTTCCGCATCGGACGGCGCTGGAGAACATCATCGAGGCGCCGATGCTCGTCAACGGCAAGTCCAAGCGGGAGGCGACCGAGCGGGCTCTGGACCTGCTGGAGCAGGTGGGGCTGAGCGCCAAAGCCGACGCCTATCCCGCGCAGTTGTCGGGCGGGCAGCAGCAGCGCGTGGCGATCGCCCGCGCGTTGGCGATGGACCCGAAGCTGATGCTGTTCGACGAGCCGACCTCGGCGCTGGACCCGGAACTGGTCGGCGACGTGCTCTCGGTGATGCGCAATCTGGCATCCGAAGGCATGACGATGGTGGTCGTGACCCACGAGATGGGATTCGCCCGCGAGGTGGCCGATCAGTTGGTCTTCATGGACGGCGGCGTGGTGGTCGAGAAGGGCGATCCACGCGAGTTGCTCAGCAATCCGCAGGAAGCGCGTACACAGGAGTTCCTCTCGAAGCTGCTGTGACGGTCCCCGAGGTCAGCCGACGCCGGCTGCGGCCTCGCGCGCCGCGATCCGCGCCTGCACCTCCGGGCGCCGCAGCGGCGGGACGGTCTGCGGCGGCTGTCGGCGTTCGGGCAGATCCTCGAGGAGCTCGCGGGTCGCGTCCGCGACGGCGGCCACCGCTCGTTCGATCGCGTCGTGGTTAGCGGCCGACACCTTGCGGATTCCGGACACCTTGCGCACGTACTGCAGGGCGGCGGCTTGGATCTCTTCTTCGGTGGCCGCGGGCTCGAGGCCGCGCAGCTCCGTGATGTTGCGGCACATATCCCAAGGCTACGCGCGCCGGAGCGGGAGTCAGGCAGGCTTTCGACAGACGAAGATCGCGGTGCCGGGGAAGTAGGAGCCGCGCAGGGGAGACCACTGACCCCACTCGTCCTCCAGGTTGTCGGGCCACTCGGGTTCAACGATGTCTTCCAGGACCAGTCCGGCCGCGACGATCTCGCGGACGCGGTCGCCGATGGTGCGGTGGTGCTCGACGTAGGTGACGTTCCCGTCGTCGTCGGCCTCCGAGTACGGCGTGCGCGAGAAGTACGACATGCGCACCACGAGTCCGTCGGGTCCGGGATCGTCGAGGAACATCCACCGCATCGGATGGTTGGTCGCGAAGACCCAGCGGCCGCCGGGCCGCAGCACCCGATGGACTTCGCGCATCACCCGAGCCGAGTCGGCGACGAAGGGGACCGCGCCGAACGACGAGCACGCGATGTCGAACGAGGCGTCCGCGAAGGGGAGGTGCTCGGCGCCCGCTTGAATCAACGGCACCGGCGACTCGTCGCGGGCCATTGCGTCGATGCCGTGGCGAAGCATGCCGATGGAGACGTCGAGGCCGACGGCGTTGGCGCCCTGGGCGCGCAGCCATCGCGAGCACGGCGCCGATCCGCAGCCGATCTCCAGCACGTCCCGACCGGTGACGTCGCCGAGCAGTCGTGCCTCCGACTCGCGGTAGCGCTCCGGACCCCACACGAACTCGCCGCCGGGCGTGGAGCCGCCGATGAACTCGCCGTGCTCCGCGTGATACTCGTCGGCTTCGGCGTCCCACCAGGCGCGGTTGGCGTGCTCGCTGACTGCGGAGTCGATGTCGCCGAGGACACGCGGCGGGCGCGGCGAGGAGGTCATCGGGGTAGTCCCTTCACGAGGTGCGGCGGACCCTGCGGAGTCCGGGGAGTGAGTCGGAAGTCAGCAGGCGCGGCCGGCGACCACGACGTCGGCCTTGGCGTCGCCGTCCCATCGGCGCAGGGCCGACGCCCGTCCGACAAGAGTCTCCCAGGTCAGCAAGTCCATCGCCGCCTTGAGTTGGTCGGCGGTGAGGCGCAGGCCCAGCGTGACGTGCGGCGACCACTGTCCCGGCCGGCAGTGCGCGGCCAGCTCGTCGACGTGGTCGCCCGCCGAACGGAACATCGTGGCGTGGGTCGACAGCAGTTCGGTGGAGGGGACCACCGCTCGCGCGAGGGTGAACTTGCGTCCCGCGGGAAAGACCACGGCGCCCCCGACGCGCAGTGCGAACGGGAGTCGCTGGGCAGTGGTCGCCAGCACGGCGTCGGCCGCAGCGGAGATCGCGGTGCCGGCCAGCAGCGTGCAGTGCGGCCGGTTGGTGTGGGCGCGAACGCGACCGGCGCTCGGCAGTCCGGCGTGCTCCAACGCCGTCCATTGATCGCGGATCGCAGAATCAGTGTCCGAATCGAGCAGAATCTCGATCGAATGGGCCATCGTCGACTCCTTCGCCACGCGGTCGCGGACTCCCGTTTGTCCAGGTCGGCACCGGGTAGTACCCTTGATGGGTGTGTGTGCGCAAGTACGCACTCTGCGCCGACCGAGACCAGCGGTCCCGATGGCGCGAACCCAAGATGGAAACCGGGTACAGCCTGCAACGACTGTCCCGGATACCGTACCTACTAGATACCTGTCCGGAGCAACTCAACATATGTCGTCCCCCACGATTTCCTCCTCGCCGCAAGTAGCCGTTAACGACATCGGCTCGGCAGAGGACTTCCTCGCCGCCATCGACGCAACGATCAAGTACTTCAACGATGGCGACATCGTCGAAGGCACCATCGTCAAGGTTGACCGCGACGAGGTTCTGCTTGACATCGGCTACAAGACCGAGGGCGTCATCCCCTCGCGCGAGCTGTCGATCAAGCACGATGTCGACCCGAACGAAGTCGTCAGCGTCGGCGACGAGGTCGAAGCTCTTGTTCTCACCAAGGAGGACAAGGAAGGCCGCCTGATCCTGTCGAAGAAGCGGGCTCAGTACGAGCGCGCCTGGGGCACGATCGAGGAGCTCAAGGAGAAGGACGAGGCCGTCAAGGGCACCGTCATCGAGGTCGTCAAGGGCGGCCTGATCCTCGACATCGGTCT
>NZ_JAAYXO010000013.1 GCF_012515855.1 Gordonia sp. (in: high G+C Gram-positive bacteria) | reverse complement strand
CGCTCATCGCGCGACCCCCCACTGATCGAGCGACCCTCCGCTGATCGAGCGACCCTCCGCTGATCGAGCGACCCTCCGCTGATCGAGCGAAGTCGAGATCACCCGCCCGCGCGACGGCGCTACCGTGAGGCATGGGGTTCTACGACGACAAAATCCTTCCACGCCTGGTGGAGAAGACCTGCGGAATGCCGGGGATGGAGAAGCTGCGCGCCCGCGCGTGCGCCCCGCTGTCGGGCGACATCGTCGAGATCGGGTTCGGTTCGGGCCTCAACGTCGCCTGCTACGGCGACCGGGTGACCTCGGTGACCGCCGTGGAACCCGCGGACCTCGCCTGGGCGCGGGCACAGGAGCGGGTCGCATCGTCGCCGATCCCGATCAGCCGCGGCGGGCTGGACGGACAATCCCTGCCGTTCGACGACGACGTCTTCGACGGCGCGCTCTCCACGTTCACCCTGTGCACCGTTCCCGAGCTGCCGCCTGTTCTCGCCGAGCTGGCCCGGGTGGTCAGGCCGGGCGGGCGCTTGGCCTTCCTGGAGCACGGCCTGGCGCCCGGAGCGTCGGTGCGCCGGATCCAGCGCCTGATCGACCCGGTCGAGCGCCTGGCGGCCGGCGGCTGCGAGCTGACCCGGGACGTCCCCGCCGCACTCGCCGCCGCCGGATGGGAAGTGGCCGAGCTGGACCAGTTCTACACCCGCGCCGCACCCAAGCCGTGGGGCTGGTTCTCACTGGGATACGCGGTGAACAGCGGGGAGTGAGTCGCGAGCGACGCGGCGAACGATGAACTGCCCCGTTCTCTCCCTACCCCGCGGTAAGAAGATGGCCTAGGGTCAATGAAATGAGTCGCGAATTCGATGTCATCGTCTACGGCGCCACCGGCTTCGTCGGGGAGTTGACGGCCCGCTATCTGGCCGAGCAGGCGCCGGACGGCACCCGGATCGCCCTGGCAGGACGGTCGGAGACCAAGCTGGCGGGGGTGCGCCGTCGCCTGCCCGAGCGCGCGTCGTCGTGGCCGCTGGTGATCGCCGACTCCGACTCCCCCGCCTCCCTCGATGCGATGTGCGCCCGCACGCAGGTGGTCTGCACGACGGTCGGGCCGTACCTCCGCTACGGCGAGAACCTGGTGATCGCGGCGGCCTCCGCGGGCACCGACTACGTCGATCTGACCGGCGAGGTCCCCTTCACCCGGTTCACGATCGACAAGGCCGACGAGCTCGCGAAGGGCACCGGGGCGCGGATCGTCAACTCGTGCGGCTTCGATTCGGTCCCCTCGGATCTGGGCGCCTACCTGCTCTACAAGAAGGTCTCCGAGGAAGGCGCCGGCACCCTCGGCGAGACGACGATGGTGCTCAGGTCGTTCCGCGGCGCCGTGTCCGGCGGCACCATCGACTCGGTGCGCGTGATCGCCGAGCAGGCCAAGGATCCCGAGCAGCGCCGACTGCTGCTCAATCCGCGGGCCCTCTCCAGCGGTCCCGGCGAGCTGGAGCAGGTCGGCCCCAGCGCCGAGCCGAGCGACATCAGCCCGGTGGACGCGAAGAAGGTCGATCCATCCCTGCGCGGCACCCTGGCGCCGTTCTTCATGGCCTCGTACAACACCCGGGTCGTCCGGCGATCCAACGCCCTGCTCGACGACGCCTACGGCCCGGGGTTCCGGTACCAGGAGACGATGAACGTCGGCGGGATGCCGATCCTGTCGACGCTGGCCGCCGGTGCGGTGGCCGTCGGCACCGGGATCGGTCTGGCCGCGATGAGCTTCCGTCCGACGCGTTCGCTGCTCGATCGCATCCTGCCCAAACCCGGCGACGGACCGGACGAAGGGGCGCAGGAGGCCGGGCACTTCACCACCCAGACCTTCACCCGGACCAGCGACGGACGCCGGTTCCGCTCGCAGATGCGCGCACACGGCGATCCCGGCTATCGAGCGACCGCGGTGATGCTCGGCGAGTCCGCCCTGGCACTCGCGCTGGACCGGGACAAGCTCCCCGACCGGGCTGGCGCACTGACGCCGGCCGTCGCGATGGGTGACGTCCTGATCGACCGGCTGCGCGAGGCCGGTTTCGTCCTCGAGGTGCACGAGCTCACCTAGCGCACCGCGATGCACGACGACGTGAAGGCCCTCGTCAGCGGCGACTGGTACTGGGACACTCCGGAGCTGCGGCGACTGCGTGACCGGTGCGCCACTGCGGTCGACGAGTTCAACGCCCTGCCCGCGGCCGACCACGCCGGGCGCCTGGCGATTCTGCGCGTCCTGTTCGCCGTCTGTGGAGACGGCGTCGAGGTGGTGCCGCGGCTGCGCGTCTCCTACGGGTTCAACACGCGTCTGGGATCAGGCGTCTACCTCAACGCGAACGCCTTTCTGATGGACGACGGGCCCATCACCCTCGGCGACCATGTCCGCATCGGTCCGTCCGCGGTACTGGCGACGGCGCTGCACCCGATCGAGGACCACGCGCTTCGCCGTGACGGCGCCGAGCGCACCGCGCCGATCACCATCGGCGACAACTGCTGGCTCGGCTCCAGCGTCACCGTGGGTGCCGGGGTCACCATCGGCCGCAACACCGTGGTCGGTGCGGGCAGCGTCGTCGTTCGGGACCTTCCCGATCACGTCGTCGCGGTCGGAACACCCGCTGTGCCGATCCGCTCGCTGCCCGTCGAGGAGTGACCTCCGCCCGCTGACCGTACTGTGGCGTTGTGCTACCGGGCCGTCGCCCTCAACACCTCGGTGACCTGGGATTTCCGAAGACGGCGAGGCGCTCACCGGAGGTCTACGTCCCAGTACGGCTCAGGCCTGGCCCGGCTTGAGTGCGATGAAGAGGGCGTCGAGGTCGGCACAGAGCCGGTCGCCGTCGTGCAAGGTGCCCTTCACGTACAGCTTGCGGTCGTCCCGGCGATCCACCCAGGTCTTCATCGTCAGCGGGGTCTCCAGCGGAGTCAGCGACCGATAGCTCACCGTGAGGTACGCGGTGCGGCAGATCCCGTAGACGTTGAGCGCAGCGGCCATGCCGCCCAGGTCGTCGAAGGCGATCGCGACGTGACCGCCGTGTGCGACGTTGTTGCCGCCCAAATGGAAGGGCCGGAAGGTCAGGGTCGCCGTCACGCCGTGCTCACCGCCGTCGGTCACCTCGTACGGCGGCAGCGTGATGTTGCCGCGCGCGGGCAGGTCGACGCGGGTTCCCGACGGGCTGTGCCACTCGTCCACCAGCATGGTGTCGAGCTTGGCGTTGAAGACCTTGAGGTCGTCGATGATCTCGTCGGCCAGCTCCGGCGTGGGACACGCGTAACGCACCTTGTCCATGAAGGTGCGGACCTGCTCGATCAGCTCGTCGTACCGGGGCCCGCCCCGTTCGGTGGTGATGTCGATCTTCGCCCGGAAGCCGCCGGCGTGCGGCGACTCTCCGGACGATTTCGCATCCCAGTTCTCATCGGCCGGTGCACCCTTCATCGATCCACCGTAACCCGCGCTCGACCAAACGCTCGCTTGGGTTCCGGTTTCGACTCCGCTCAACCGTCGAGGGGACTCCGCTCAACCGTCGAGGGGACTCTGCTCAACCGTCGAGAGGCCAGCGCGACCGCCGAGAGGACTCCGCGCCCCTCGGGGGCTCCGCTCACGCCGTCGGGGGATCCGCGCGGTCCGGGGCGGACCGTCGCCGATTAGTCTCGGACCCATGACTTCGCCGTTCGACCCCGCACAGTGGAAGACCGTCCCAGGCTTCGAGGACCTCACCGATCTGACCTACCATCGCCACACCGGCGAGGGACGCGCGAACGGCATCGTCCGGATCGCCTTCGATCGCCCCGAGGTCCGCAACGCCTTCCGCCCGCACACCGTCGACGAGCTGTACCGCACTCTGGACCACGCTCGACGCTCCCCCGACGTCGGCACCGTGCTGCTGACCGGCAACGGTCCCAGCCCGAAAGACGGCGGCTGGGCATTCTGCAGCGGCGGAGACCAGCGCATCCGCGGACGTTCGGGATACCAGTACGCCTCCGCGCACGACAGCGACGTCGAAGCCGCCGGCCGCGACACCGTCGACGAGGCGCGCGTGGCGGCCGAGGGCGGACGCCTGCACATCCTGGAGGTGCAGCGCCTGATCCGCACCATGCCCAAGGTGGTGATCGCGGTGGTGAACGGGTGGGCCGCCGGCGGCGGGCACTCCCTGCACGTCGTCTGCGACCTGACCGTGGCCTCCCGCGAGCACGCCCGGTTCAAGCAGACCGATGCCGACGTGGGCAGCTTCGACGCCGGCTACGGCAGCGCCTATCTCGCCAAGCAGGTGGGGCAGAAGTTCGCGCGCGAGATCTTCTTCCTCGGCGAGGCCTACGACGCCGAGACCATGCACCGGAT